>CAURWS010000566.1:0-3569 GCA_963528485.1 uncultured Pseudomonas sp.
TACCGGCCTTGTCGATCATGAGACCAGCATAGAGGAAGCCGGTGTAAACGTTGCCTTCGTCGGCCATGCCTCGGACGGTCGGCCAGATGACCTGATCCATGACGCGCTGATGCACGTCAGCGGTGACCACGGGCGCTGGGGAGTAAGCACCCATCCCACCGGTGTTCGGGCCACTGTCGCCGTCGCCGACGCGCTTGTGGTCCTGGCTGGTGGCCATTGGCAGCACGTTCTTGCCGTCGACCATGACGATGAAGCTGGCTTCTTCGCCGTCGAGGAACTCTTCGATCACCACGCGCGAACCGGCGTCACCGAAGGCGTTGCCCGCGAGCATGTCGCGAACGGCTTCTTCGGCCTCTTCCAGAGTCATCGCGACGATCACGCCTTTACCGGCGGCCAGGCCATCGGCCTTGATCACGATCGGTGCGCCGACCTTGTTCAGATAAGCCAGTGCGGGCTCGATCTCGGTGAAGTTCTGGTAGTCGGCGGTCGGGATCTTGTGACGCGCCAGGAAATCCTTGGTGAACGCCTTGGAGCCTTCCAGTTGCGCGGCGCCCTTGGTCGGACCGAAGCAGTCCAGGCCACGGGAGCGGAACAGGTCAACCACACCGGCAACCAGCGGGACTTCCGGGCCGACGATGGTCAGCGAGACGTTCTTCTCGGCGAAATCGGCCAGTTGCTCAAGGGCCAGCACGTCGATGGCGACGTTCTCGCACTTGGCTTCGATGGCGGTTCCGGCGTTACCCGGTGCGACGAAGACCTTCTGCACGCGAGGGTCCTGCGCGACCTTCCAGGCCAGCGCATGTTCACGGCCACCGCTGCCGATGATGAGTACGTTCATTTCAAAAACCTCGATGACGCTAATTCTGTGGGTGTCGCTCAAAACGCTTTGTTTTGGATCTTTTCAAAACTGCGATGCGAGGTCGCAATGGAGTAGGTGGATGCAAGGCGGATGGGGCTTTGCTGAGCGGAGTTGCCTCCTGGCAATGAGCATCAGCGGAGCCCCATCCAACGCAGCAGACGCCTGCTACAGTGCGACCGTTGTCAGGTTAGTGACGGAAGTGGCGCATGCCGGTGAATACCATCGCGATGCCCGCTTCGTCAGCGGCAGCAATGACTTCAGCGTCACGCATCGAGCCACCTGGCTGGATCACCGCCGTGATACCGACCTTGGCCGCGTTGTCCAGACCGTCGCGGAACGGGAAGAACGCGTCCGATGCCATCACGGAACCGGCGACCTGCAGGCCAGCGTGTTCAGCCTTGATGGCGGCGATGCGCGCCGAGTTTACGCGGCTCATCTGGCCTGCGCCGACACCGATGGTCTGGCGGTTCTTGGCGTAGACGATGGCGTTGGATTTAACGTACTTGGCCACTTTCCAGGCGAAGATCAGGTCGTTGATTTCCTGCTCGCTCGGGGCGCGCTGGGTCACGACTTTCAGGTCGTCGGCCGTGATCATGCCGATGTCGCGGCTCTGCACCAGCAGGCCACCGTTGACGCGTTTGTAGTCCCACGCCGGCGCACGCTCGGCAGCCCACTGGCCGCTGGTCAGCAGGCGCACGTTGGCTTTGCTGGCGACGATGGCCTGGGCCTCGGCGCTGACGCCAGGGGCGATGATCACTTCAACGAACTGACGCTCGACGATCGCTTTGGCGGTCTCGGCATCCAGCTCACGGTTGAAGGCGATGATGCCGCCGAATGCGGACTCGCTGTCGGTGGCGTAGGCCAGCTCGTAAGCCTGACGAATGCCGCCTTCGGCGTCCGGGCTGACTGCAACGCCGCACGGGTTGGCGTGCTTGACGATCACGCAGGCCGGCTTGACGAAGCTCTTCACGCATTCCAGCGCGGCGTCGGTGTCGGCCACGTTGTTGTACGACAGCTCTTTACCTTGCAGCTGGGTCGCGGTGGCGATGCCCACTTCGCCAGGCTTGGCTTCAACGTAGAACGCCGCGCTCTGGTGCGGGTTCTCGCCGTAGCGCATTTCCTGCGCCTTGATGAACTGGGTGTTGAAGGTGCGCGGGAACTCGCTGCGGCCTTCGGTGGACAGGGTTTCGGCGCTCTGATCGACGCTGCCCAGGTAGTTGGCGATCATGCCGTCGTAGGCGGCAGTGTGCTCGAAAGCCTTGAGCATCAGGTCGAAACGCTGAGCGTAGGTCAGGCCACCGGCTTTCAGGCTTTCCAGCACTTGGCTGTAGTCGCTGGCGTTGACCACGATGGCGACGTCTTTGTGGTTTTTCGCAGCCGAACGGACCATGGTCGGACCGCCAATGTCGATGTTCTCGATGGCGGTCGGCAGGTCACAGCCAGGCTTGGAAACGGTCGCTTCGAACGGGTACAGGTTCACCGCTACCAGGTCGATCGGCTTGATGCCGTGCTCGGCCATGATCGCGTCGTCGGTGCCGCGACGGCCCAGGATGCCGCCGTGGATTTTCGGGTGCAGGGTCTTGACCCGGCCGTCCATCATTTCAGCGAAGCCGGTGTAATCCGCGACTTCTACCGCTGCCACGCCGTTGTCCTTGAGCAGCTTGAAGGTGCCGCCGGTGGAAAGGATCTCGACGCCCAGGGCTTCGAGTTCACGGGCGAATTCAAGGATCCCGGTCTTGTCGGAAACGCTGATCAAGGCGCGGCGGATCGGCAGGCGGGTCGTCTGGTCGGTCATCTCAACTTCCATCAAAGCAAAAGAATTCAGCAAAAAAAACGACCGCATCAACGTGGGTCGCTTTTAGTGTTTTGGAGGCTTACAGCAGGTCGTACTGTTTGAGTTTCTTGCGCAAGGTGCCACGGTTCAGGCCCAGCAGCTCGGAGGCTTTGGTCTGGTTGCCCTTGACGTAGTTCATCACGCACTCGAGCAACGGCGCCTCGACTTCCGAGAGCACCAGATTGTAGACATCGGTGACGGCAGCACCTTCCAGGTGAGCGAAATAATTGTGCAGCGCCTTTTCGACGCTTCCGCGCAGGGTCTGACCCTCTTCGCTCGGCGTATTGAGGTGCTGTTTCAAATTGACGTTGTCGCTCACGGGTGTTGTTCCACTCACTAAAGTCTCTGTCATCATCGTCATGCGGCCACCTCTTGTTCGGTCCCTGACTTCGGGCTTTTTTGGCGTTCGGCAAAGAACTCCCGAACGTTGGCGCACTGTGCTTGCGTATCTTCCAAACGATTGAAAAGGGCGCGAAACTCCCTGGCGCCCGGCAAGGTTGCGAGATACCAGCCGACGTGTTTTCGGGCAATCCGCACACCCATCACGTCGCCATAGAACGTGTGAAGCGCGGCCAGATGCTCTAGCAGAATGCGTTCCACTTCACTCAACGCCAGCGCAGGGAGAATCTCCCCGGTGCGCAGGTAGTGTTCTATCTCGCGAAAAATCCATGGGCGCCCTTGGGCAGCCCGGCCAATCAATAGCCCGTCGGCACCGGTCGCGTGCAGCACGTGCCGGGCTTTTTGCGGTGAGTCGATGTCGCCATTGGCGAACACCGGGATCGACACCGCCCGTTTTATTGCGGCGATCGTGTCGTATTCCGCTTCACCGGTGTAGAGATCCGCACGGGTTCGTCCATGAACCGCCAGCGCCTGAAT
>CAURWS010000567.1:0-3568 GCA_963528485.1 uncultured Pseudomonas sp.
TGCACCGCCGCGCATGTGGCCATTGCTTGGCCAGCCCACTTCAGACAGCAGCAGCGGCTTTTTCGGGAACATGTGCTTCAGCTCGCGGGCACGATCGAGCACGTACTGCCCAGCCTTGTCGGCCGGAATGTATTCCCAGTACGGCAGGATGTGCGCAGCGATCAGGTCCACGTGCTTGGCCAGCTCCGGGTATTTCTCCCAGATGTGCCACTGCTCGGAAGTGGTGACCGGCACTTTCACGGCTGCACGCACGCGGTCGAGCATCGCCATCAGCTCCTTGGGCGTGATCTCTTCGCGGTACAGCGCCTCGTTGCCCACCACCACGCGCACGACACTGCGGGTGCTGTTGGCCAGTGCGATGGCGGTGTTGATTTCACGCTCGTTGCGCTCCTGATCGGGGCTGATCCAGATCCCGAGGGTGACGCGCATGCCGAACTCTTCGGCCAGCTTGGGGATGTCTTGCAGACTGCCATCCACCGAATAGATGCGGATGTTGTCAGTGGATTGACTCATCAACTCCAGGTCTTGACGCATTTCATCGTCAGACGGGTACACGCCTTTCTGTGGGTTTTGTCCCAGGCGGAAAGGGGAATAGGAGAATCCGGAGATGTGTTCGGGCCAGTTGGGGGTGGTGACGGGGCGGTTGATCAACGCCCAGAAACCGGTGAACAGCGCGGCGATCGCTACGACGACCACCAGGTTGAGTCCAAATTTGCGGGATGGCATAGCGACTTCAGGTTCCAAAGGGGGAACAGAGAGAGGCTGGCAGACGCCTGCCAGCAAGAGCTTTGGCAGCTGACAAAGGTTGAAGTTCTATTCCGAAAAAAATGTAGTCCGTTTCCGCGGAGAGTCATTTCACAGAGGTACTTTTTGTAGGAGCGCGCGTGTCAGCGATCGCAATCTGCCTATACCTGCTGTTCTAAATAACATCCCATCGCGGGCAAGCGCGCTCCTGCAAGGGCAGAGCCAGCATCTGATGGTTTTCAGACCAAACACCCCCACCAAACAGCTGTCCCAATTTCACGCACGGCCTATAATGCGCGCCGGTTTTTTTGGGGTATTGATCATGAGCACAGAAGATCCGCGGTTTGCCGGGGTTGCCCGCCTGTATGGCATCGAGGGCCTCGAACGCCTGCGCGCGGCCCATGTGGCGGTGGTCGGCATCGGCGGCGTGGGCTCCTGGGCGGCGGAAGCCATGGCCCGTTGTGGCGTGGGCTAGATTTCGCTGTTCGACCTGGACGACGTCTGCGTCAGCAACAGCAATCGTCAGCTGCATGCGCTGAGCAGCACCATCGGTCGCTCCAAGGTCGATGTCATGGCCGACCGCATCCGCGAGATCAACCCCGATTGCGTGGTGCATGCCGTCGCCGATTTCGTCACCCGCGAAACCATGGCTGAGTACATCACTCCCGAGATCGACTGCGTGCTCGACTGCATCGACAGCGTCAACGCCAAGGCAGCACTCATCGCCTGGTGCAAGCGCCGCAAGATCCAGATCATCACCACCGGCGGGGCAGGCGGGCAGATCGATCCGACGCTGATTCAGGTCTGCGACCTCAATCGCACTTTCAACGACCCGCTCGCTTCGAAAGTGCGCTCGACTCTGCGCCGCGATTACGGCTTCTCCCGCACCGTGACGCGCCACTACAGCGTGCCCTGCGTGTTCTCCACCGAACAACTGCGCTACCCCAAGCCGGACGGCAGCATCTGCCTGCAGAAAAGTTTTGTGGGGGATGGCGTCAAACTCGACTGCGCGGGAGGTTTCGGTGCGGTGATGATGGTGACGGCCACGTTCGGCATGGTCGCAGCCACCAAGGCGGTGGAGAAGATCGTCGCCGGTATGCGGCGCCCGTCGGAGCGGGCCAAGGCGAAGGACGCGGCCCAGTCCTGAACGTTTGGTGGGCTGACAATATGCCCGCTGTGGGATTGAGCGGGGCGAACTCACGCGTGATCAGCTCGCCAAGCGTCGCATCTTCTCCAATACCGCATTCAACCCATTGCTGCGTGAGGGCGAAAGCTGGCGGCTCAGACCCAACTGAGTGAACCAGTCGTTCAGATCGACCTGCTGCAACTCCAGCGCCGATAAACCATTGACCCGTGCCAAGAGCAGCGCCACCAGCCCGCGGATCAACCGCGCATCACTGGCCGCCCGAAACTGCCAGCTTCCGGCGATCACATCGCCCAGCAGCCAGACCTTGCTCTCGCAACCATCGACCAGATGCTCGTCGGTTTTCTCAGCGTCAGCCAGGGCGGGCAGGCGCTCGCCCCATTGCATCAACAGACGCGCCCGTTGCTCCCAGCTCAGGGAGGTGTTGAAGGTGTCGAGCGCTTCCTGGGCATCCTTGGGCAGGCTCATCGCAGCAGCTCCAAGGCTTGATCCAGCGCGTGGAAAAAACGCTCCAGATCGTCCGAATCGTTGTACAGCGCCAACGACACTCGGATCGCCCCCGACAGCCCGAGGCTACTGATCAGCGGGATCGCGCAGTGATGGCCAGCGCGTACGGCGATGCCCTGTTCGGTGAGCAGATGCGCGAGGTCGGCGTTGTGCACGCCCTCGACGACAAAGCTCACCAGCGCCACCTGCGGATCGCCCACCAGTTTCACGCCTTCACGGAGCATTAATCCGGCACGCAGCAATTCGTGCAGACGCGCTTCGTGCTCAGCGGCCGCGACCTGATTGACGTCATTCAGGTAATCCAGTGTCGCGCCCAGGCCGATGATCCCGGAAATCGGTGGCGTTCCGGCCTCGAAACCCAGGGGCGCGGGGCGGAAGGTTGCGTCCTGATAGTCAGCCTGCAGCACCATCTCGCCGCCAAACTGCCAGTGCTGCAATTGCGCCAGCGCCTGATGGCGACCGAACAGCACGCCGACGCCATCCGGGCCGTACAGTTTGTGGCTGGAAAACACATAGAAGTCGCAGCCCAGCGCCTGAACGTCGTGACGTCCATGAACCACGCCTTGTGCGCCGTCGATAACGCTCAGCGCGCCGTGAGCCTTGGCCAGCGCCACCAGTTCGGTGACCGGCTGCCAGGTGCCCAGCACGTTGCTCAGCTGACTGACCGCCAGCAAGCGGGTGCGCGAGTTGATCAATGACGCCGCTGTTTGCAGGTCGATGATGCCTTGTGCAGTCAGCGGCAGGATGACGAGTTTCAAGTCACGGCGCTTGGCCAGTTGCTGCCAGGGCAGCAGGTTGGCGTGATGCTCCAGGGCGCTGATGACGATCTGATCGCCTGCCTGAAACAGGTGCTCGAGCCCATAGGCCAGCAGGTTGAACGCCGAGGTGGCGCCATGGGTGAAGACGATCTGCCCGCTGGTGCCGGTATTCAGCCAGTCGCCAGCCTTGTGGCGGGTGTCCTCGAAGGCCTGCGTGGCCATTGCGCCGGGAAGGTGCTGGGCACGGTGCACATTGGCCGCGCCATTGGCGTAGTAATGGGCCAGGGCGTCGATCAGGGCTTGAGGTTTCTGGGCGGTGGCGGCGCTGTCCAGATAGGTCTGGCCTTGCCGTTCGAGGGCGTCGAGTGCAGGGAAGTCAGCGCGCCAGGGGGAAATGAGGGACATGACAATCAGA
>CAURWS010000568.1:0-3565 GCA_963528485.1 uncultured Pseudomonas sp.
GTGCTGCGGCGGGCCGGCGGGATGACTGAGGATCGCTATCAGGACTGGCAGTCCATCCTGACCCGGGTGGGACGCAAGGTGACGACGTTGCGCGCTGATCGTGTCGATCAGCCGATGACCGCTCGCGCGGCGCTACTGATGAGCGCGCTGGATCAGGAGATTCGGCGCAAGACCGATGATCAGAAGTCGCTGGATGACGTGGTCCACGGCGTGATGCGGATGGGAGCAGTGAGTACCGAGGATTTCGTGCAACTGAGCGCCGGGGTGATGGGCGAGCCGTCGAAGGTGCTGGCGACGTCATTACTTCAGGCGCCTTAGTCTGTGGGAGTGAGCTTGCTACGAAAGCGTCTTTTCAGGCACCAGCCCTGGGATGATGCTGCCGCATTTGTGAGCAAGCTCACTCCCACACATTTGAACCGTGGCGTGAGCGTAACCGGTATCAGACGCCCTTAGGCCCTTTCACCGCATCAATGCTCTTCACCACCGCTTCCTCTGCCGCTACTTCAGCCTTGGTCTTGAGCTTGCTCAACTCGGCACCAGCCTCCTCGATTCGCGCGCGGGCCACGTCCATCTCACTGCGGCTCTTGTCCAGCAGTGCCTTGGCCGAGCAATGGCCGGTGATGCCGCGCGCCAGTACTGCGCCGCCGATGGCCAGTTGCACCAGCCCGAAAATACCGCCGCGACGCAGGCCCTTGCCCATCATCAGCACGCCACCGGCCAGCGAGCCAATGCGCTCCCAACCCTGGACGTTCTGCTCGGGGTAGTCCTGCAGATTTCGTTCGACGCGTTTAAGGATCGGGGTATCGCTCATGATGCGCTCTCCATGAAAAGTAAGGTCCCTAAAGCTGACTGTCACAATCGCAAACTGTTCAATGCGTTTGTCGCGGCAAAGGGCTCAGGTGCGATCGGTTTCGCGACCGAACTGCGGGCCGGAGCGGGTGTTGTTGCCCTTGGCCATGCGGTCATACAGCACGACGTTGACAGTCGCCGCCAGGTTCATGCAGCCGGTTGTGGGGATGTACACCACGTCCTCGCACCAGTCGCGAATCTCCTTGTCCAGGGAGCCGTCTTCGGGGCCGAAGATGTAGATCGCGCGATCCGGATGGGTGTACTCGGGCAGCGAGCGCGCGCCTTCTACCAGTTCCACTGCGACGGGCACACAACCCAAGGGGATGATATTTTTCAGGTCGTCGATGCCGATCAGCGGGATGTCCTGATGGATCTTCTTGGTATCGGTGACGAAATCCCGCGCCCGCTCGTAGCGCGTGCCGGTGTAGAACACCGATGCCACGCCATAGCAGCCTGCCGCGCGCATCACCGATCCGACGTTTTCCGGGGATTTTGGGTTGTACAAGCCGATGCAGGCATAGCGTTTGTTGGCCACGGGGGAGGGTGCTCTGAAGGGAAAGCGCGGGATTATACGTAAGAAGCAGCGGCAAGCTTCAAGCTTTGAGCGGCAAGCTCGGCAGGCCGCTGTGAATTCACATGCACCGCTTTTGCTTGAAGCTTTGAGCTTGAAGCTTGTGGCTGCTCTTCAATCTTTTTTCATCAACCCCGCCAGCGCGGCGAAGGGGTTGTGGGTCGCCTTGGCGGTTTTCGGGCTGCTGGTCGAGCTGTCCGAGAAATACTGCTGGTCGGTATAACGCGAGTGCTCGTTGTCGTGGCAGTACAAGCACAACAGCTCCCAGTTGGAGCCGTCCTGCGGGTTGTTGTCGTGGTTGTGATCGCGGTGGTGCACGGTCAGCTCGCTCAGGCGCTTGCCGGAAAACTCCCGGGCGCAGCGGCCGCACACGTGCGGGTACATGCGCAGGGCCTTGTCGCGATAGCCCATCTCGCGATCGCGCTGGGCGTCGGCAAGGATGCGGTCGAGTTTGGATGTGTTGGTCGGGGTTCCCGAACTCATGGCGTCACCTGTTTCGTGTGCTGTGGGCAATAGGAGAATTCTAGCGCTTTGCAGCGCGCTCAGCCCTTCACTTTTTCAGCGATCCAGATCGTATGCCGCGTGCCCTTGTTGCCGTGGGCGTAAACCTTGACTTGCTCAGCCTTGAATCCGGCCTTGCGCAGTTTGTCGCTGAACGCGGCATCCGCGCTGGCAGACCACACGGCCAGCACGCCTTTGGGGCGCAGCGCGCTGGCGCAGGCCGCCAGACCAGCTGCCGAATACAGCCAGCTGTTGGCTTTTTGGGTCAGGCCTTCGGGGCCGTTGTCGACGTCGAGCATGATCGCGTCGAAACCCTGGGGTTCGCTTTTCAGCACCTGCGCGACGTCCTGGACGACGACTTTGGCGCGTGAGTCCTGCAAGGGATTGCCCGATTTCTCGCCCAATGGGCCACGATTCCACTCGACCACGCCGGGCACCAGCTCAGCTACCACCACTTCGCCGTTCTTGCCCAGATGCTTGAGGGCCGAGGCAAGGGTGAAACCCATGCCCAGGCCGCCAATCAATACGCGAGGTTGCAGGCGTGAGGCGACTTTCTTGCAGGGGATTTCGGCGAGGGCGTCTTCAGAGCCGTGCATGCGCGTGTTCATCAACTGACCGCCGTCGCCGCCCTGGATCTTGATCACGAAATCCTCGCCGTACTCGAACAGGCAAAGAGCGCCGCCGTTGTCGGGGATCGGGGTGGTGTCGAGCAGAACAAAACGTTTCATGGGGAACTCAATGGGGGTGAGGCCGGGCCCAGCGCAATTTGTCAGCGCACGAAGCGCTGCGCAGGAGTAGCCTGAGCGTCACAGCAAAAGATTGGCAGTGGAGGCCAACGATGAAGCGGTCCATTCTAGCGGCGATTACCTTGGCGGTGCTGAGTGCATCACAGGCATTTGCCGAGAATCTGCAACCTGTCCTCAACACCCCCGAGCCGATCGCCGCGACCTCCGGCTCACCCGGAACGGCCACGCCGACCCCGTACCCGCAAGTGTCCCCACCCAGCGTTCCCCGCGCGGGAGGGCAGGGCAACCCGCCGTTACTGCCGAAGATCCCTCAGCCGGGACCGCCGAAAGACGATGAGCCTCTGCCGGGGTTGTCGCCGTCGGCCAAGCCCAGCCCGTGAGTCGACCCCGTTATTCCTGCTGCGCCAGCACCTGTCCGTCCATCATGCGCAGGCGCCTGGACATGGCAATGGCGATGGCGCGGATGATCTTGGCCGCGACTTTTGGCGCCTCGTTGAGCATCTTGTCCAGCGAGTCCTTGCCCAGGTTCAACAGGTAACACGACGACGCCGCGATGCAACTGGCCGAGCGGCGTTCGCCATCCAGCACGGCCATTTCGCCGAAAGCTCGACCGCTGCGCAGGATCGCCGTTTCCACCGGGACGCCTTCGCCGTTGCGTTTTTGCACCGACACCGTGCCCGAATGAATGATGCACATGAAGGTGCCGGCGTCGCCTTCATTGAAGATCGCTTCGCCTTTTTCGATGCTGCTGATGCTGAAATAACCCGCCGCCGCAGCATAGTCCGCAGGCGTGAGTGCGAGGAACAGACCGCAGTCCATCAGCATCTCGCGGATTTCATTGTTCAGTGATGAAGGTGTCGGCATGGGAGGTTCTTGTAAGTGTCGTGAAGAATGAGGA
>CAURWS010000569.1:0-3538 GCA_963528485.1 uncultured Pseudomonas sp.
GTACAAGCTGTCGCTGGAAGCCTTGTTCGAGTATCCCCACGGCCTGGACCTGGGGGCGCTCAAGCCCAACCTGGCGTCGCGCTTGAAAACGGCCAATCAACGTATACAGGCAGCGCCGGAAGTGATCCTTGGGGACCTTGTGCGCTTCGCTGCTGCCGAGTTTCCACGCGCGGGCGAACTGCTGCTGATCGGTCGCCGTCACGTGCGCAGCAACAATTCCTGGATGCACAACTACCACCGCTTGGTGAAAGGCAAACCCCGACATCAATTGCTGATGAATCCGGACGACCTGGCCAGCCGCGGCCTGAGCGACGGGCAGCGAGTGCGGGTGAGTTCGCGGGTCGGGATGATCGAGGTCGAGGTGATGGGCAGCGTCGACATGATGCCGGGCGTGGTCAGCCTGCCTCACGGCTGGGGGCATGGGCGGCCGGGCGTGCAGATGGACATCGCCCGGGATCAGCCGGGGGAGAGCGCCAACGACTTGACCGACGAGCGGCAGATGGACGCGGTGTCTGGAAACGCTGCGCTGAACGGAGTGCCAGTGACGGTGGCAGCGGCATGACGCTCATCATATTTATCGGATCGATTAAAGCCAAGACCGAGCGTTACGCTAGGTAATCGGTTAGAATGCGCCACCGTGTCGACACATACAGTCGTAAAGTTCAGCCGAGGTGCTCCATGGATATCATCGAAACGATCAAAGACCAGATTGCCAAAAACACCGTTCTGCTCTACATGAAAGGCGCTCCGAATGCCCCGCAGTGCGGCTTCTCGGCCAAGGCGTCCCAGGCATTGATGGCGTGTGGCGAAAAGTTCGCGTACGTCGATATCCTGCAGAACCCTGAGATCCGCGCCAACCTGCCAAAATACGCCAACTGGCCGACCTTCCCGCAGCTGTGGGTTGACGGTGAGCTGGTTGGCGGTAGCGATATCATCGTTGAGATGCACGCAGCGGGTGAGCTGCAGCCGCTGATCAAGGCTGCTGTCGAGAAGAACGCGACTGCCTGATTTGGCTGTTGGCTATAAGAAGAGCCCCGGTTTCGTTTGAGATTCGGGGCTTTTTTGTGGGTGTTGGGTTTTTGATTATGGGGCATGTCCGTTGTTGCGGTGTTGCTGATATCGGTTCCGCTCTTACAGCGGGTTCCGCCGTCAGGCAGAACGCACCGATTACCACCGCCGACAAATGAGCTGAAACACATCAAAAACAAAAAGCCCCACCTGGCTCATCACCAGGCGGGGCTTTTCTCAGGCGAAAACTGAAATCAGTCTTCTTCGCCCATCTGCGATTGCAGGTAGTTCTCGATACCGACCTTGTCGATCAGACCCAACTGAGTCTCCAGCCAGTCGATGTGCTCTTCCTCGGACTCCAGGATGTCTTCGAGCATCTCGCGGCTGCCGAAATCACCAACGGTTTCGCAATGCGCGATCGCCGCTTTCAGGTCCGCATGGCCTTTACGCTCGATCTTCAGATCGCACTCCAGCATGTCCTTAGTGTGCTCGCCGATCAGGATCTTGCCCAGGTCCTGCAGGTTAGGCAGGCCTTCCAGAAACAAGATGCGCTTGATCAGCTTATCAGCGTGTTTCATCTCGTCGATGGATTCTTTGTACTCGTGCTTGCCCAGCTTGTTCAGGCCCCAATCCTCGTACATGCGCGCATGCAGGAAATACTGGTTGATGGCGACCAGCTCGTTCCCGAGGATCTTGTTGAGATGCTGGATGACTGTAATGTCGCCTTTCATGATCGAGGTCCTGTCGAAGATGTTCGTATATAGGCCGCAAGTTTGAGCTTCGAATAACCCGCTGTCAAACCTAAGTTATTGAATAATAAGTGAAAATAAATAGGAATAAGAATGTTTGTGTTCCGCATCTTAGCGCTAAGCAATTGAATTACAGGCATAAAAAAACCGGACACAAGGTCCGGTTCTTTAAAATTCGCTAGTTCAGGCGGCAGAAAATTCTGCGGGATAGGCGAGGGCGGCCTGGGTCGTTTGCAGTTCAGTCAGGGTTTCACGCACCACTTCCTTCGCGAGGCAGGCACATTTCCCACATTTGCTGGCGACACCCAAGGTCTCGCGCACTTCACGATAACTGCAGCATCCTTCCATGATTGCTTCGCGGATTTGTCCGTCGGTTACACCTTGGCAGAGGCAGACATACATAAAAAAGGACCGTCGCTGAGTGATTGGCTCATTTGCGACGGATACTAATGTTAATGAGAATGCTTGTCAAAACTACTTCCTGAACCGCTATCGAAGCCCGATGAATGGTCAGATGAGGCCGTCATTCGGTCAAAAAAAAACCGGCCACAGGGGCCGGTTTTTTTGTCAGCGACGCGCAGACCTCAATCGTCGAAGTCGTGCCAGCCGCCCATTTCCTTCCAGCGATTGACGATGCCGCAGAACAGGTCGGCTGTCTTCTCGGTGTCGTAGCGAGCCGAGTGGGCCTCGCGACCGTCGAAGTCGATGTCAGCGGACTGACACGCCTTCGCCAGCACGGTCTGGCCGTACGCCAGGCCTGCGAGCGTTGCGGTGTCGAAACTGGAGAACGGATGAAACGGGTTGCGTTTCATGTCCAGTCGCGCCACAGCGGCGTTGAGGAAGCCCAAGTCGAAACTGGCGTTATGCCCCACCAGAATCGCACGTTTGCAGCCATTGGCCTTCAGCGCCTTGCGCACGCCACGGAAGATGTCGGTCAGCGCCGTTTCTTCACTGACGGCCATGCGCAGCGGGTGATCGAGCTTGATCCCGGTGAACTCCAGGGCAGCGGCTTCGATGTTGGCGCCTTCGAAAGGCTCGACGCGGAAGAAGTAGGTGTGTTCAGGAAACACGAAGCCTTTTTCGTCCATGCCGATGGTGGTGGCTGCAATTTCCAGCAACGCATCGGTGGCAGCATTGAAGCCGCCAGTCTCTACGTCGACAACGACGGGCAGGTAGCCACGAAAGCGCGCTGCCATGGGATGCCTGGAGCCTGTGCCGCCGCCAGAGCCTTCCTGATCGTCGTCGTAATGGTCTTCACTCACGCGTTTTCCTCCAGCAGGCGCCAGCGCAGTTTTTCACCGGCGCGCAGCGGGATAACCGACAGCTCACCAAATGGCAGGCTGGTCGGGGCGGTCCACTCTTCACGCACCAGCGTGATGGTGTCGGTATTGGCCGGCAGGCCGTAGAACGCCGGACCATTGAGGCTGGCGAAGCCTTCGAGCTTGTCCAGGGCGTTGCGCTGTTCGAAAGCCTCGGCATACAGCTCGATGGCCGCATAAGCGGTGTAGCAGCCGGCACAGCCGCAGGCGGCTTCCTTGGCGTGCTGGGCGTGCGGCGCCGAGTCGGTGCCCAGGAAGAACTTGCTGCTGCCGCTGGTGGCGGCGTCCAGCAAGGCAACCTGATGGGTGTTGCGCTTGAGGATTGGCAGGCAGTAGAAGTGCGGGCGAATCCCGCCAACCAACATGTGGTTGCGGTTGTACAGCAGGTGGTGGGCGGTGATGGTCGCGCCGACGTTGGCCGAAGCCTCGTTGACGAACTGCACGGCATCGCCTGTGGTGATG
>CAURWS010000570.1:0-3535 GCA_963528485.1 uncultured Pseudomonas sp.
ACTCTAGTTGGTCGATTTTCAGCAGGTCAAGATCATCTGACCGTGCCTGCGCCCGCAAATGACCTGGGCGTTGCTGACAACTCTTTCACTGTTATCTGGTTTGCGTTCGGCCATCATTCAGCAATCAAGGCAGTGACAAAATGTCGCAATTGCCTGGAGACGAGTAAGATAGGCCCCCTGATTTTTTATCTCCCCATTTTTTTGGACGGTTTCTGCGTCGAGCGTCGTGAAAGACCGACCTCCGCGATGCCGTTTCGAGTACGCATTGATAGAGCAAAATAGAGAAAAGGCGATTACTGATGACCAAGACCTCCCGACCTTTATATATCTCCTACGCTGGCCCTTCGCTGCTGGAAATGCCGCTGCTCAACAAGGGCAGCGCGTTCACCCCGCAGGAGCGTGTGGATTTCAACCTGATTGGCCTGCTGCCACAGAACGTTGAAACCATCGAAGAGCAGGTGACCCGCGTTTACAGCCAGTACCAGCAATGCGCCAGCGATCTGGACAAGCACATCTACCTGCGCTCGATCCAGGACAACAACGAAACGTTGTTCTTCCGCCTGCTGGACTCGCATCTGGAAGAGATGCTGCCGATCATCTACACCCCGACCGTGGGTCAGGCGTGCCAGGAATTCTCCAAGATCTACCGCACCCACCGCGGCCTGTTCATTTCCTACCCGGACCGCGACCGCATCGACGACATCCTGCGCAGCGCCACCAAAGACCGCATCAAGATCATCGTGGTGACTGACAGCGAGCGCATTCTGGGGCTGGGCGACCAGGGCATCGGCGGCATGGGCATCCCGATCGGCAAACTGTCGCTGTACACCGCGTGCGGCGGCATCAGCCCGGCCTACACCCTGCCAATCGTGCTCGACGTGGGCACCAACAACCAGGAACTGCTGGACGACCCGATGTACATGGGCTGGCGCCACAAGCGCGTCACCGGCAAGGAATACGAAGACTTCATCGCGCTGTTCATCGAAGCCGTTCAGCGCCGCTGGCCGGACGTGCTGCTGCAGTTCGAAGACTTCGCCCAGACCAACGCCATGCCGCTGCTGGAGAAGTACCGCGACGAGCTGTGCTGCTTCAACGACGACATTCAGGGCACGGCTTCCGTGGCCGTAGGTACGCTGCTGGCCGCGTGCAAGGCCAAGAACGAAACCCTGGGCCAGCAGCGCGTGGTGTTCCTGGGCGCCGGTTCCGCCGGTTGCGGCATTGCCGAGCACATCATCGCCGCGATGGTCATCGAAGGCCTGAGCGAAGCCGAGGCGCGCAAGCGCGTGATGATGGTCGACCGTTTCGGCCTGCTGACCGACAGCATGGACAACCTGCTGGACTTCCAGAAGAACCTGGCGCAGAAAGCCGGCGATGTCGCGGGCTGGTCTTCTTCCGAGGAGTACCCAGGTCTGCTCGACGTGGTCACCAACGGCAAGCCGACCGTGCTGATCGGCGTGTCGGGCCAGCGTGGCCTGTTCACCGAGCAGATCATCCGCGAAATGCACAAGCACTGCGCCAAGCCGCTGGTGATGCCGCTGTCCAACCCGACCTCGAAAGTCGAAGTCACGCCGCAGGAAGTCCTGACCTGGACCAACGGCGACGCGCTGGTGGCCACCGGTAGTCCGTTTGCCCCGGTGACTGTAGGTGATCGCACGTTCCACATCGCTCAGTGCAACAACTCCTACATCTTCCCGGGCATCGGCCTGGGTGTGATCGCGGCAAAAGCCACACGCATCACCGACAAGATGCTGATGGCGGCCTCCAACGCGCTGGCTGAATGCTCGCCGATGGTCACCGGCAAAGGCGACGCAGTGCTGCCGCCGTTGAAGGAAATTCAGTCCGTCAGCAAGAAGATCGCGCTGGCCGTGGCCAAACAGGCCCAGGCCGAGAACGTTGCGCTGGAAACCACCGAAGACATGCTGGTGGAAGCCATCGAGCGTCACTTCTGGATGCCGAACTACCGCAGCTACCGTCGTAGCGCGGTGTAACACTCTCGGGCTGCTACAGAAGTAACACCGCTCGCCGGAGCGAAGACCGTCCCATGGCAACGTGGGGCGGTCTTTTGTTTTCGGGCAAAAGCCCTCAGGATGACCCTCGGACAAAAACAAAAAGATCGACGAGGGACGCATGCAAACGGACAGTGTGCTCTATGACTACGTGATCGTCGGCGCGGGCCCCGCCGGGTGCCTGTTGGCCAATCGACTGTCGCACAACCCTTCTCATCGCGTGCTGCTGCTCGAAGCGGGCGGGCAGGACAGCTACCCCTGGATTCACGTGCCAGTGGGCTATCTCTATTGCATTGGCAACCCACGCACCGACTGGTGTTTCAAGACCGAAGCCGAATCCGGCCTCAACGGGCGCGCGCTGAGCTACCCGCGTGGCAAGGTGCTGGGCGGGTGTTCGTCGATCAACGGCATGATCTACATGCGCGGCCAGTCCCGCGACTACGACGAATGGGCCGCACAGGGCAATAAAGGTTGGGGCTGGCAGGATGTGCTGCCGATCTTCAAACGCTCGGAAAGCCACTACGCCGGCGACTCCGAGCTGCATGGCGCGCAAGGCGAGTGGCGGGTCGAGCAGCAGCGTTTGTCATGGACCTTGCTCGATGCCTTTCGTGAGGCTGCCGCGCAAACCGGCATTGCCTCGATTCCCGACTTCAATGGCGGCGACAACGAAGGCTGCAGTTATTTTCAGGTGAACCAAAGGCGCGGCGTGCGCTGGAACGCGTCGAAAGCGTTTTTGCGGCCTGTTGCGCAACGGCCGAATCTCACTGTGATGACCGGTGTCGAGGTGTCGCGCCTCGTCTTCGAAAACGGTCGCGCCAGCGGCGTGCTGGCAAAAGTCGGCCAGCAGGAACAAACCCTGCGCGCGCGACGTGAAGTGATCTTGTGCTGCGGTTCGATTGGCTCGCCGATGGTCTTGCAGCGCTCGGGAATAGGCCCGCGTCCGTTGCTGGAAAGACTCGGCATCGGCGTACGCCACGAGTTGCCCGGTGTGGGCGGCAATCTACAGGACCATTTACAGCTGCGGCTGATCTACAAGGTCAGCAACGGCCACACCCTCAACCAGATGGCAGGCAGCCTGTGGGGCAAGATGAACATGGGCCTGCGCTATGCCATCAATCGCAGCGGCCCGCTGGCCATGGCGCCGAGCCAGCTGGGCGCCTTTGCCCGCTCGGGGCCTGAGCAGGAGCGCGCCAATCTGGAGTACCACGTGCAGCCGCTTTCACTGGAGCGGTTCGGCGAGCCGTTGCATGGTTTCCCGGCCTTCACCGCGTCGGTCTGCGACCTGCGCCCGCAAAGCCGGGGCACTGTGGAAATTCGCTCGGCACAGGCCGATGCCGCGCCGATCATTCGGCCCCATTACCTCAGCCACGAAGCCGACCTCAAGGTCGCCGCCGACGCGATCCGTCTGACCCGACGCATCGCTGCCGCCCCGGCGCTGGCGCCCTTCGAGCCCGTAGAATACCTGCCCGGCGCCAGCCTGCAGACCGACGAAGAACTGCGCCAGGCGGCGAGCGCTATCGGCACAACCA
>CAURWS010000571.1:0-3526 GCA_963528485.1 uncultured Pseudomonas sp.
TTGTAGGAGCGCGCTTGCCCGCGACTGCAATCTATCTTTGCCAGCTGTAGGGTCTGGCACACCGCTGTCGCGGGCAAGCGCGCTCCTGCACATCCAGTCCATTCCTCCGCCGTCTTACATCCCTTTCCCCACTGGCACGCTTCCTGCTCTCTTTTCATGAAGTAACCACTTCACCAAAAGCCTGAGACGGTGGGTAACAGATGGGGAACGCGATATGAGCGAGCAGCAGGTGGCGGGGGAGAAGACCGTGACCCTTCAGGTCAACGGTCAGGCCTCGTCCGTCACGGCCATGGCGGATACCCCGCTGTTACTGATCTTGCGCAACGACCTGCAGCTTAACGGCCCGAAATACGGCTGTGGGCTGGGGGAATGCGGGGCGTGCACGGTGATCATCGACGGGGTGGCGGCGCGTTCGTGCGTGTTCCCGCTTGCGGGCGCCGAGGGGCGGGAAATCACCACGCTGGAGGGCATTGGCTCGCGCGAGTGCCCGCACCCGGTGCAACAGGCGTTCATCGACGAGCAGGCTGCGCAATGCGGCTACTGCATGAACGGCATGATCATGACCGCCAAAGCCTTGCTCGACCGCAACCCGCACCCCAGCGAGGCCGAAATCCGCAACGAGCTGTCGGCCAACCTCTGCCGTTGCGGCACCCACATCGAAATTCTGCGCGCGGTCATGCGGGCCGCCCGTCACCCGCTTTGAACCGGATGCCCTCATGACCCAGACCACGCCCACCCGCGATTCCTTTCTGGCCAAAAACGGCGTCCTGCTCGTCGTCGATGACATCCTGCCGCCGTCCGGTCCCGTCGCCAAAGGTGGCACGCCGACAGTCAAGCCCAAGGAGCTGGGGCTGTTCATCGCCATCGATCAGGACAGCCGCGTCTACGCCTTCAACGGCCATGTCGACCTCGGCACCGGCATTCGCACCTCCTTGGCGCAGATCGTCGCCGAAGAACTCGACCTGCGCATGGACCAGGTGACCATGGTCCTGGGCGACACCGAGCGCGCGCCGAACCAGGGCGCGACCATCGCCAGCGCCACGCTGCAGATCTCCGCGATTCCCCTGCGCAACGCCGCAGCCGAAGCCCGACGCCATCTATTAAAGGAGGCCGCTGAACGCTGGGCTGTCAGCGCTGAGTCGCTGGTCATCGAAAACGGCGTGATCAAGGCCCCGGACGGGCGCACGGCGCCATTCGGCGAGCTGATCGTCGATCAGCACATCGAACTGCGCATTTCCGGCGACGCACCGCTCAAGCGTCTCGAAGACTACAAACTGGTGGGCACAGTCGCACAACGGGTCGACATTCCGGGCAAGGCCACCGGGGAATTGACCTACGTTCACGACATGCGCCTGCCCGACATGCTCCACGGGCGGGTCATTCGTCCGCCCTATGCCGGTTACGACACCGGCGAGTTCGTCGGCACCAGCCTGCTGGAAGTGGACGAATCCTCCATCGCCCACATTCCCGGCATCGTCCGCGTGGTGGTGATTCGCGATTTCGTCGGTGTGGTGGCGATGCGCGAAGAGCAGGCAGCCAAGGCGGCGAAAGAGCTGAAAGTCACCTGGAAGCCCTGGCAGCATCAATTGCCGGACATGAGCGATGTCGAGCAGGCCATTCGCGACAACCCCAAGGTGCAGCGGGTGGTACTGGACAAGGGCAATGTCGACGAATCGCTGAACAACGCCAGCGAACGGATGACCCGCACCTATCTATGGCCCTACCAGATTCACGGCTCCATCGGACCTTCCTGTGGGCTCGCGGACTACAGAGACGACGGCATTCGCATCTGGTCCGGCACGCAAAACCCTCACATGCTGCGCGCCGATATCGCCTGGCTGCTGGAGTACCCGGAAGCGCAGATCGAGATCATCCGCATGGAAGCGGCGGGGTGCTATGGGCGCAATTGCGCCGATGACGTGTGCGCCGATGCGGTATTGCTGTCTCGCGCGGTGGGCCGGCCCGTGCGTGTGCAACTGACCCGCGAGCAGGAGCACGCGTGGGAGCCCAAGGGCACTGCGCAACTGATGGAAGTCGATGGCGGCCTGACGGCAGAAGGTGGTGTGGCCGGTTACGACTTCACCACCAGCTACCCCTCCAATAACTCGCCGACCCTGGCGCTGCTGCTCACCGGGCGTGTCGATCCGGTGGCGGTGATGTTCGAGATGGGCGACCGCACCTCGATCCCGCCGTACGATTTCGAGCACATGCGCGTGACCATCAACGACATGGCGCCTATCGTGCGTGCGTCGTGGATGCGCGGTGTGTCGGCCTTGCCCAACACCTTTGCCCACGAGTCCTACATCGACGAACTGGCCTTCGCGGCGGGCGTCGATCCGGTGGAATACCGCCTGCGTTATCTGCACGACGACCGCGCCTCTGAACTGGTGCGCGCCACTGCTGCTCGCGCCGACTGGTCGCCACGCACTCAGCCGATGCAGACCCCCGAAGAAGACGGCGTGCTGCGCGGGCGCGGGTTTGCCTATGCCCGTTACATCCACAGCAAATTCCCAGGCTTTGGCGCAGCGTGGGCGGCCTGGGTCGCGGACGTGGCGGTGGACAAGCACACCGGCGATGTTTCGGTGACGCGGGTGGTCATTGGCCATGACGCCGGGATGATGGTCAACCCGGCCGGGGTGCAGCATCAGATTCACGGCAACGTCATTCAGTCCACCAGCCGCGTGCTCAAGGAGCGGGTGACGTTCGAGGAGTCGACCATCGCCAGCAAGGAGTGGGGCGGGTATCCGATCCTGACCTTTCCGGAGGTGCCCAAGGTCGACGTGATGATGATGCCGCGCCAGGCCGAGCCGCCCATGGGCGCCGGAGAATCAGCCTCGGTGCCCAGTGCAGCGGCAATCGCCAACGCCATTTATGACGCCACCGGTATTCGTTTTCGCGAACTGCCGATCACCGCCGAGCGTGTACTGGCGGCGCTGAAAACCGCTGGTGGTGACGCCAACAGCGCCCCGCCCGAGTCGCCCAAGGCCAAGCGTTCGAAATGGCTGTTCGGTTCGTTGTTCGCCGCCTTTGGTGCGGTGTTGGGCATGGCCGCGACGGCGTTGCCCTGGCGCGCCGAGATCGCCCCGATCACACCGCCCAGTGCCGGCACCTGGTCGGCGGCAACCCTGGAGCGTGGCCGACTGCTGGCATCGGCAGGGGATTGCGCGGTCTGCCACACGGCACCCGGTGGGGTGAAGAATGCGGGCGGCCTGGCCATGCAAACCCCATTCGGCACCTTATACAGCAGCAACATCACGCCCGACCCTAAGACCGGCATCGGCAACTGGTCGTATCCGGCGTTCGAACGGGCGATGCGTGACGGCATCAGCCGCGATGGCAGACACCTGTACCCGGCGTTTCCCTACACGGCCTTTCGCAATATCGACGATGCCGACATGCAGGCGCTGTATGCGTACCTGATGTCGCAAACCCCGGTCAAACAGGTGCAGCCGGCCAACGACATGCAGTTCCCGTTCAACATGCGGCCGTTGATGGCGGGCTGGAACGCCTTGTTTCTGCGCAAGGG
>CAURWS010000572.1:0-3519 GCA_963528485.1 uncultured Pseudomonas sp.
ACCTGAGCCCGATCTTCCTGAGCAAAGGCCAGCCGATGAAAGTCGGCGATAAACTCGTGCAGAAGGACCTGGCCAAGACCCTCAAGGAAATCTCCGCCAAAGGCACTGACGGTTTCTATAAAGGCTGGGTGGCCAAGGCCATCGTCGATTCAAGCAAGGCGGGCAAGGGCATCATCGTTCAGGCTGACCTGGACAAGTACAAAACCCGCGAACTGGCGCCGGTCGAGTGCGATTACCGCGGATATCACGTGGTCTCGGCCCCGCCTCCCAGCTCCGGCGGGGTGGTCATCTGCGAGATCATGAACATTCTCGAAGGCTACCCGATGAAGGAGCTGGGCTATCACTCGGCGCAAGGCTTGCACTACCAGATCGAGGCCATGCGTCATGCCTACGTGGACCGCAACAGCTACCTGGGCGACCCGGACTTCGTGAAGAACCCGATCGACCATCTGCTCAATCGTGACTACGCCGCCAAACTACGTGCTGCCATCGAGCCGCAAAAGGCCGGTGATTCCCAGGCGATCAAACCGGGCGTCGCGCCCCACGAAGGCAACAACACCACCCACTATTCGATTGTCGACAAGTGGGGCAACGCGGTTTCTGTGACTTACACCCTCAACGACTGGTTCGGCGCGGGCGTGATGGCGAGCAAGACCGGCGTCATCCTCAACGATGAAATGGATGACTTCACCTCCAAGGTCGGCGTGCCAAACATGTACGGCCTGATCCAGGGCGAAGCCAACGCCATCGCGCCGGGCAAGGCGCCGCTGTCGTCGATGAGCCCGACCATCGTCACCAAGGATGGCAAGACTGTGATGGTGGTCGGCACGCCGGGTGGCAGTCGCATCATCACCGCGACCCTGCTGACCATGCTCAACGTCATCGACTACGGCATGAACATCCAGGAAGCGGTCGACGCGCCACGTTTCCACCAGCAGTGGATGCCGGAAACCACCAACCTCGAGAACTTCGCGGTCAGCCCTGACACGCAGAAGATCCTCGAAAGCTGGGGCCACCAGTTCGCCGGCCCACAGGACGCCAACCACCTGGCGGCGATTCTGGTCGGCGCGCCTTCGCTGGAAGGCAAGCCGGTGGGCAACAACCGCTGCTACGGTGCCAACGATCCGCGTCGTAACACCGGGCTTTCTTTGGGTTACTAAAGCGCTAAACGCCGGGCGGGGCGGCGATTGCTGCCTCGCCTGCTGCTGCAAAATGGATTTCCGTTGTTAGGCTGATCGTATAGAGTGTTATGTTATAACTATCTATAGCGAGCAGGCTGTGCTCGCGCTGTCATTGGTCAGCCATCGCGCTTCGAGAATCCATCCCTCCATGAACACTCCGCTTCCCGACGTTGCCGCCTCCGAATTGTCCCAATCCCTGTTGCCTCTGGACTGGGTCGGCATGCAAGGCATCGACATTCCATTGATCCTCGACGAACCCGGCGTCAATGTCCCGGTTCACGCCCGTGCCGATTTGCAGGTGGATCTGCCCATGCCGCAGATCAAGGGCATTCACATGTCGCGGCTTTACACGCTGCTGGATCGCTTTGCCGAGCATCATGCGGTCAGCCCGGCAAGCCTGGCGGCGCTGCTGGAGCTGATGGTCGACAGCCATGCCGATTGCCATTCCTCCCAGGCACGCTTGCGCCTGGGTTTCGAATTGCTGTGCAAACGCCCGGCGTTGGTGACCCAAGGGCTGAGCGGCTGGAAGTCTTATCCTGTGGTGATCGATGCGCAGTGGCGGCAGGGTCGCCTGGTGCTCACGGTCAGCGTCAACGTCACCTATTCCTCGACCTGCCCCTGTTCGGCGGCGTTGTCCCGGCAGTTGCTGGAAAAGGCGTTTGTCGCGCACTTCGGGGCAGGGCCGGTGGACAGCGCTCAAGTGGCGCAGTGGATTGTCCAGAACGGCTCCCACGCCACGCCCCATAGCCAGCGCAGCGTTGCGCGGGTTCAGGTGCGCGTCGATCAGGACGCTGAACGCCTGGGATTACTCAGCCTGATCGACCTCATCGAAGACGCCCTCGGCACGCCTGTGCAAACCGCCGTCAAGCGCGCAGACGAGCAGGCCTTCGCGCGGCTCAATGGGCAAAACCTGATGTACGTCGAAGACGCCGCACGCAAGATTCAACAGGCGCTGGTGGGCCGCTACGCGATCTGCAACGTGTCGGTGCAGCACCTTGAGAGCCTGCATCCTCACGATGCGGTAGCATCGTCCTCCAGCGGCAACGCGCTGCTCGCGGGAGGGCGTTTCTCATGACCCGTGCCTACGTCGCCGAGCCAGCCGCGCATCAACCGACGGCAAACGTCGCCAACGCGGCGCGACAAAGCCGCCTGCAATCCATCGACGCGCTGCGCGGCCTGATCATCGTGTTCATGCTGCTGGACCACGTGCGCGAAACGTTTTTTCTGCATCGGCAGGTGACCGACCCGATGGACGTCACCAATACCAGCCTCGACCTGTTTCTGAGCCGCACTCTGGCGCATTTCTGCGCGCCGTTGTTCGTGTTTCTGACGGGGCTTTCGGCATATCTCTACGGGCAGCGTCATTCAGGTACGAAAGATGTCGCCCGATTCCTCTTCGTCCGGGGGCTGGTGCTGATTGCGCTGGAACTGACGCTGGTCAACTTCGCCTGGACCTTCCAGTTCCCGCCGTCGGTGATTTATCTGCAGGTGATCTGGGCCATCGGCCTGAGCATGATCGCCCTGGCCGCCTTGGTGGCGTTGCCTCGGGGACTGCTGGCGATTTTGGGACTGGCCATCATCGGTGGGCACAACCTGCTGGATGGCGTGCATTTCGGTGCTGAATCCTGGATGCACATCCCGTGGGCGATTCTCCATGACCGAGGCTGGATCGAGGTGAGCGACGGCCTGCGTTTGCGCACGTCCTACCCGGTGTTGCCGTGGATTGGCGTGATCGCCGTGGGCTATGCCGCGGGGCCGTGGTTCGCCAAGGGCGTTGAGTCGGACAAGCGCGAAATGAACCTGATCGCCTGGGGCTTTGGCCTGCTGGCGCTGTTTCTCGCGTTGCGCGGCATCAACGGTTACGGCGAAAAACCCTGGGTGGCCGGGGAGACCACGACCCACACGCTGATGAGCCTGCTCAACATCACCAAATACCCACCGTCGCTGCTCTTTATCAGCTTCACGCTGGGCCTTGGCCTGCTGATGCTCGCCTGGCTGGAGCGTGGCGCCGACAAGCGCTGGCTGAAACCGCTAGTGACCTTTGGCGCTGCACCGATGTTTTTCTACCTGCTGCATTTGTACGTGCTCAAAGTGCTGTACCTGATCGCCGTGGCGCTTTGGGGCCGTAATCAGGGCAACTACTTCGGCTTTGATTCGGTTTGGGCGCTGTGGGTGTGCGCGGCGGTGTTGACGGTGTTGTTGTTCCCGGCAGTGCGCTGGTTCGCCGAGCTCAAGGCCCGGCGTCGGGACATCACCTGGTTGAAGTATTTCTGAGGACAGGGGCTCCCGACGATCGGGAGCCTGTGTTGCGCAATCAGCGATTGAGCAGGGCGCGCTC
>CAURWS010000573.1:0-3508 GCA_963528485.1 uncultured Pseudomonas sp.
CGCCAGCAGCGGGATTGGCCTGGCGCTGGCTGAAGAACTGTTGAAGGCCGGCCACCAGGTCGCGTTGACGGCTCGCAGCGTCGAGCCGCTGGAAGCGCTGGACCGGCGCTTCCCTCATCAGGTTTTGCTGGCCCCCGGCGATGTCACCGACCCTGCGCAGGTGACCGCCATCGGCGAGCGCATCGCTCAGGTCTGGGGCGCGTTGGACACCGCCATCCTCAACGCCGGCACATGTGAATACGTCGACACCCGGCACTACGACGCACAGCTGGTCGAGCGCGTGGTGCTCACCAATCTGATCGCGACCTCTTATTGCGTTCAGGAAGCCTTGATCCTGCTGCGCCAAGGCAACCGTCCGCACCTTGTCGGTGTGGCCAGTTCGGTGGCGTTCTTGCCGCTGACCCGTTCCGAAGCCTACGGCGCCTCGAAAGCCGGTGTGCGATACCTGTTTCAGTCGCTGCGCATCGATCTGGCGCGTGAAGGCATCGACGTCACGCTGGTCAATCCCGGTTTCGTCGATACGCCATTGACGGCGAAGAACGACTTCGCGATGCCGATGCGCTGGTCCGCCCCGAAAGCGGCGAGCTTTATCGCCCAGCGGTTGGAAAAAAACCGCAGGCCGCTGGAGATTTCCTTTCCGTGGCTGTTCATTCTGATCCTCAAGACCATGGCCCTGCTGCCCGGACGCCTGCAACTGGCGCTGACCACGCGCATGGTGCGCAGCACAGACTCAGCATCCGGACAGAACGGGAGTGCGCCATGAAGATCGCGATCATCGGCAGCGGCATTTCCGGTTTGACCAGCGCCTGGCTGCTCAACCGCAGCCACGAGATCACCGTATTCGAAGCCGACAACTGGATCGGTGGCCACACCCACACCGTCAACGTGTCGGTCAACGGTCAGCAGCACGCGATCGACACCGGGTTCATTGTCTTCAACGACTGGACTTACCCCAACTTCATCAAGCTGCTCGACACCCTGGGCGTTGCGTACAAACCCACCGAGATGAGCTTCTCGGTCACCGACCCGCACAGCCGCACCGAGTACAACGGCAACAACCTCAACAGCCTGTTCGCCCAGCGCAGCAACCTGTTGTCGCCGACCTTCTGGGGCATGCTGCGCGATATCCTGCGCTTCAACAAACAGGCCCTGGCCGACCTGCACAGCCAGCGCATCGCCCCCGATACCACCCTGGGCGCCTACCTGAAAGCCGAAGGTTACGGGCGGCGTTTCACCGAGCACTACATCGTGCCCATGGGCGCGGCGATCTGGTCGATGTCGCTTGCCGACATGCTGTCGTTCCCGCTGCAGTTCTTTGTGCGCTTTTTCAAGAATCACGGCCTGCTTTCGGTCAGCAACCGGCCGCAATGGTGCGTGATCGAAGGCGGATCGAGCCGTTACATCGAGCCGCTGACCGAATCCTTTCGCGATCGCATCCGCCTGCGTTGCCCGGTGACACGGGTCGAACGTGATGAGGACGGCGTAACGGTGCACAGCATCGACGGCAGCGAGCGTTTCGACAAAGTGGTGTTCGCCTGCCACAGCGACCAGGCACTGGCGCTGCTCGCTGAGCCGAGCGTCCAGGAGCGTGACATCCTCGGCGCCCTGCCCTACGCCGACAACGACGTGGTGCTGCACACCGACACCCGCCTGCTGCCCAAACGGCCACTGGCCTGGGCCAGCTGGAATTACCGGTTGGGTGGCGCGGGTGATCAATCGGCAGCGGTGACCTACGCGATGAACATCCTGCAAGGGATCGAGAGCGACACGACATTCTGCGTTAGCCTCAACCAAACCCCCGCCATCGACCCGAACAAGATCCTCGCCCGCTACCGCTACGCCCACCCGCAATACAGCCTCAAGGGCATTGCCGCCCAGGCCCGCTGGCAGGAGCTGTTTGGTGCGCAGCACACTTACTACTGTGGCGCTTATTGGGCCAACGGCTTCCACGAAGACGGCGTGGTCAGCGCGTTACGCGTGGCCGAAGCCTTTGGGGAGGCGCTTTGAACAGCGCCCTTTACAGCGGCCTGATCACCCACCGGCGCTTCTCGCCAAGGGCTCATGCGTTCACCTATCGCATCGGCATGCTGTATCTGGATCTGGACGAGCAGGACGCCGTCATGCAGCTGTCGCCGTTCGCCGGTTACAGCCGCCTTGCGCCGTTTTCGTTTCGCCCCGGCGATTACCTGCGCGAGTACACCCGGCAGGGGATTTCGCTGATCGGTGCGGTGCGGGAGGTGATTCGCCAATCCATGGGCCGCGCCCCGCTGGGTCGCATCTGCCTGCTGACCCAGGCGCGTAGCTGGGGGCTGTCGTTCAACCCGGTGAGTTTCTTCTATTGCTATGAACTTGACGGCTCGCTGGCGGCGATTGTCTGCGAAGTGACCAACACGCCGTGGCGCGAGCGCTATCACTACGTGCTGCCTGCGGGTGCTGATGGCCATCAGCACTTTGCCGTGGCCAAGGCGTTTCATGTCTCACCATTTCTGCCCCGGGATCTGGAATACCGGATGAGTTTCAGCCCACCGGATGAGCGTCTCGGCGTGCACATGGCGGACTGGCAGGGCGATGAAAAGGTGTTCGACGCCACCCTCAATCTGCAGCGCCAGCCCCTGACTGGCCCGGCCCTGCATCGACATTTGCTGAGTTTTCCGTGGATGACCGCGAAAACCTGCCTGGCGATTTACTGGCAGGCGCTACGGCTTTTTTTCAAACGCATACCGATTTTTTCCCACCAGGCCGCCGAAGGCTCTTACCGCACTGCCGCCGTTCAACAAAAGGGTCGACGTCATGAAAAGTAACAGCCTCGCCATGGGCCTGAGCACGCACACCTGGACCTCCAACCTGCTGCGACGGGGCGTACTGCGCCAGCTGGAACACCTGCGCCACGGCCAGTTGGCGGTGTTCGAGAACGGCAATCGCCATCTGTTCGGTGGCGTTGGCGCTGCGGTTTCAGCCGAAATCCATGTGCACGACGCAGCGGCCTGGGGGCTGGTGGCCAGCAACGGCTCGATTGGCGCGGGCGAAGCGTTCATTCATGGTTACTGGACCAGCCCGGACCTGACGGCGGTGATCCGCGTGTTCGTCAGCAACCTGGACGTGCTCGATGCCATGGAGGGTGGACTGGCGCGCCTGAGCCGGCCATTCGTACAAGGCGTGCACTGGCTGAATCGCAACACGCGCAAGGGCTCGCAGAAAAACATCGCGGCGCATTACGACCTGGGCAATGACCTGTTCGAACAGTTTCTCGACCCGACCATGATGTATTCGGCGGCGCAATTTCTCAGCCCCGACGACACCCTGGAACAGGCCCAGTTGAACAAACTGGAGCGCATCTGCCAGAAGCTCAGCCTCAAACCGTCCGATCATCTGCTGGAAATCGGCACAGGCTGGGGCAGCATGGCGATCTACGCGGCGCAGCATTATGGCTGCCGGGTGACCACCACCACGCTCTCCAAGGAGCAGTTCGCCTTGAGCGAATAACGCATCGCCGAAGTGGGTCTGCAAG
>CAURWS010000574.1:0-3507 GCA_963528485.1 uncultured Pseudomonas sp.
GGCGCGTTCGCCTTGCGACTGGAAGGTCATCAGGGCGTTGGAGAGCAGGTTGATCAGCACTTGGGCCAACCGCTGCGGATCGCCATCGACCCAGTGGTTGGGGTTGCACAGGTTATAGAACTGCACTTCGAAATTGCGCCGGTTAAGCGCGAGCAGACCAATGGCATCCTGCGCGACTTCGGCCAGACACACCGCTTCGTCGGAATGTTGATGGCCACCCGCGTGGGCGAAGCTCATCAGCGATTGCACGATGCGCGAGACGCGTTTGGTCTGCTCGAGGATCTGGCTGCTGATCTCGGTCAGCTCGCCGTCTTCTTCGCGCTCTTCGCGCAGGTTTTGCGCCAGGCAGGCAATGCCGGTGATCGGGTTGCCGATTTCGTGGGCGACCCCTGCGGCGAGGCGGCCGATGCTCGCCAGACGCTCGGAATGCACGAGTTTGTCTTCGAGCATCTGCGTGTCGGTCAGGTCTTCCACCAGAATCACCAGCCCGCTGTTGCCCGGCGCGAGGGGTTCATCGATGGCCGCTTTGTGCAGGTTCAGCCAGCGGGTCTGGCCGTCCAGCGCCAGACGCTGCTTGTGCAAGTGTTCGTCCGGTACGTTGATAAAGCCCAGCAGCAGGTGGCGCCATGGGTCGGCGATGGTCTCGAGGCGCGAGCCGACGACGCGCTGGGCGCCGATGCCGGTGAGTTCTTCCATGGCCTTGTTCCACATCAGGATCTCCTGATCCTTGGCCAGCGAGCAGACGCCCATGGGCAGTTCCTGCAGGGTCTGGCGGTGGTAGCGGCGCAGGGCGTCGAGCTCGGCGGCCAGGCCTGTGAGGCGCGAGTGGTAGTCCTCGAGGCGACTTTCGATGAAGTGAATGTCTTCGGTGACGTAGTTTTCGCTGCCTGACTTGTAGGGCAGAAAGGTCTCGACCATGTCCTGGGCGACGCTCGGCCCCATCAGGCCCGACAGGTTGGCTTCGATCCGGTCGCGCAGGCGGCGCAGCGCATACGGGCGGCGCTCATCGAACGGCAGGTACAGGTCACGCAGGGCTTGTTCGACTTCCTTCTGAGCGGCTTTGGCGCCCAGCGGCTTGGCCAGTTGTGTGGCGAATTCCTGAGGGGACACGGCATGCAGCTCGCGACGTTGCGGGCGGCGCACGTTATCCACAGCGCAGGCCTCGGCAGCGCTGGCCTCTTCGGGGCTGGGGTTGCTGAACAGCGAAATCAGGGTGAACACCAGCACGTTGGCGGCCAGCGATGCGATTGCGGCCATGTGCCAGCTGGTGTCGTCCAGCACGTAGATCATGTTCAGCAGGGGAATATAGAAGCCCTGGAAGTTGCCGATCAGCGGAAACAGCATGCTGACCATCCACACCACAATCCCGGCGATCAAACCGGCCATGAAGCCCCGGCGGTTGGCCGCTGGCCAGTACAGCACCGACAGCACGCCCGGCAGGAACTGCAAGGTGGCGACAAAGGCAACGATGCCCAGGTTGGCCAGATCCTGCTTGGCACCCAGCAGCAGGTAAAAGCCGTAGCCGGCCATGATGATGGCGACGATCAGGCCGCGGCGGGTCCACTTCAGCCAGCGATAGATGTTGCCTTCAGCGGGCGGCTGGTAGAGCGGCAGCACCAGGTGGTTCAGGGCCATGCCCGAAAGCGCCAGTGTAGTGACGATGATCAGTCCGCTCGCCGCTGACAGCCCGCCGACGTACGCCAGCAACGCCAGCGCCGGGTTGTGCGCGGCGATGCCGATGCCAAGGGTGAAGTACTCCGGGCTGGTGGTGGCGCCGAGTTTCAGCCCGGCCCACAGCACCAGCGGCACCGCCAGGCTCATCAACAGCAGAAACAGTGGCAGGCCCCAGCTCGCGCTGACCAGCGAACGCGGATTGAGGTTTTCGGTGAAGGTCATGTGATACAAGTGCGGCATCACGATGGCCGAGGCGAAGAACACCAGCAACAGCGTACGCCACGGGCCTTCCTGCAGCGGCGTGTGCAGGGCGGCCAGCGCGCTCTGGTTCTGCAGCAGCCATTGCTCGAGGCTTTGCGGGCCGTCGAACACGCCATACAGCGCGTAGATGCCGATGCCGCCAATGGCCACCAGCTTGATCACCGATTCGAAGGCAATGGCAAACACCAACCCTTCGTGTTTCTCCCGGGTGGCGATGTGGCGCGAGCCGAAGAAAATGGTGAACAGAATAATGATGACGCAGAAGGCGAGGGCGACGTAGTTGCGCACCGGTTCCCGCGTGAGGATGCCGATGGAGTCCGCAACCGCCTGAATCTGCAGGGCCAGCAGCGGCAACACGCCGATCAGCATGAATACTGTGGTCAACGCCCCGGCCCAGGTGCTTCTGAAGCGAAAGGCAAACAGGTCCGCCAGCGACGACAGTTGATAGGTGCGGGTGATTTTCAGGATCGGATACAGCAGCACCGGCGCCAGCAGGAACGCGCCTGAAACCCCGAGATAACTGGACAGAAAACCGTAACCATATTCATAGGCCAGGCCCACGGTGCCGTAAAACGCCCAGGCACTGGCGTAGACCCCCAGCGACAGGGTGTAGGTCAGTGGGTGGCGGATGATCCAGCGCGGGATCAGGCCTCGCTCGCTGATCCAGGCAACGCCAAACAGCGCCAGCAGGTAGGCAGCACTGACCAGAATCATCTGGGTCAGGCTAAAGCTCATCGGCATCTCGTTGGCTCTGCAGAATGAAAGTCACCACGATCAGGATCAGCCACAGCATATAAGGCCGGTACCAGGCGCCTGTCGCGTCGATCCACCAGTCCATGATGGCCGGGGAGAAAAGGTAGATGCCTACCACCAGGAGCAGGACCAATCGGTAGATGTACATTTGGCCTCCCAGGTTGAGTGTGACGAGTACATGAGCCCGAAGGAGCGGCATGGTAACGGATGGCTATCAGGCTGCAAGCGACGTTTCGGCCAGCTTTGTGCTGCATTTCGGGGCAACCGCTCTGGCTCAGTCTATTCGAGCTTCCTCGATCGTGGCGACCCGGGGGATCAAATCGGCGTTCCAGTGGGCAATCCCCCAGTCCAGTACTTCACGCGGCGTGGCGTACGACAGTTCGCCAGGGGCCGGTTGGCCTAGGGCGCGCAAGGCTCGCATCAACAGTGGCGTCGCTTGATCAGCGGGCAGCGGCGGCGAGCGGTAGGACTTGCCCAGCTTGTGCCCGTTGGGTTGGGTGATCAGCGGAACGTGCAGGTAGCGCGGTTGTGGCAGGCCCAGCAGTTCTTGCAGATAAAGCTGGCGGGGCGTGGAATCCAGCAGATCGGCGCCGCGCACGATGTCGGTAATGCCTTGCCAGCCATCGTCGAGCACCACCGCCAGTTGATAGGCGTACAGGCCATCGCGACGACGAATCACGAAGTCGCCGACGTCACGGCCCAGGTGTTGCGCAAATGGGCCCTGAACCCGGTCTTCAAAGCGGTATTCCAGCTCCGGCACGCGAATGCGGATAGCGGCGTTGTCTGGCGAATGCCCGGCGTTGCGACAGAGGCCGGGGT
>CAURWS010000575.1:0-3500 GCA_963528485.1 uncultured Pseudomonas sp.
CCTTCGGTGACCACTTCTGCGGGCACCGGGCCATCGGCGTAAATGGTGTCGCCGCTGTGAATGAAGAAATCCGGCAGACGCAGGCGCATGGCTTCGTAAATTCGCATGCCGCCGATGTCCGGGTTGATGCCGAAGCCTTGGCCCACGGTGTCGCCGCTCCAGACGAAACGGATGTCGCGGCGGGTCTGCGGCACGCTGCGCAGATGGCCGAACCAGGGTTCGCTGGCGACACCGGTTTGCGCGTCCTCGAAGAACACGCGATAGAAAATGGCTTGATCGGTGGGCAGGCCGGTCAGTTCGACGCGGGCGGTGAAGTCGGTGCGTTGATCGGCCAGCAGCGAGACAGCGCGGCGCGGGTTGCCAAACAGGCTGCGGGTGTCCCACTCCACGACCATGCGCGAGGGCCGGTCACTGCGGCTCCAGACCATGGCGCGGTCACCCATGAGGTCACCGGACTGCACGCCGTCGGTCATCTTCGGGCGATCCTTGACCGACGCGATGACCGCAGGCGCCAGGCCCGGCAAGAGCAGCCCCGCGCCTGCGGCTTGAATGATGCGACGGCGGGTCAGGTCGAACTGAGTCATGGGGATCCCCTCAAGCGAATGGCGAAGAGAGGAACCTATCAAGCGAATGTTGGGGGTTTGTGACAGGACGCGCACCCATGCCTGCGACTTGCCTGGTAACGCGCGGTGTCTGAACCACCGTTGTCGCGGGCAAGCGCGCTCCTACAGGTGATCGCATTTCAATTGTAGGAGCGCGCTTGCCCGCGATTGCAAAGTGCCAGTCACCACATATGGCACAGACAGTTATCGCGAGCGAGCTCACTCCTACAAAGGAATTCCGCGCTTGTGAATCAGGCGCCAGCAGGCACGGCATCCAGCTCAACGACCTCAGGCCGTTTCAATACCGCGTACAGCACGCCCGTGACCACGCTGCCCACCACAATCGCCAGCAGATACAACAACGCATGGTTGATCGCATTCGGAATCAGCAGCACGAACAGTCCGCCGTGGGGCGCCATGAGTTTGCAGCCGAAGAACATCGACAGCGCCCCCGTCAGCGCGCCGCCGACGATGCTGGCCGGGATCACCCGCAGCGGGTCTTTGGCGGCGAACGGAATCGCACCTTCGGAGATGAAGCACAGCCCCAGCACGAACGCCGCCTTGCCTGCTTCGCGCTCGCTCTGGGCGAACTTGTGTCGGGCGATGAGGCTGGCAATGCCCATGCCGATCGGCGGGACCATGCCCGCAGCCATGGCAGCGGCCATCGGCGCGTAGCTTTGGGACGCCAGCAACCCCACCGAAAACGCGTACGAGGCCTTGTTGATCGGCCCGCCGAGGTCGACGCACATCATCGCGCCCAGCAGCACCCCCAGCAGAATCGCGTTGGTGGTGCCCATGCTGTCGAGGAACTGAGTCAGCCCTTCGAGCATCCCGGCCACGGGTTTGCCGACCACGTAGATCATCACCAGACCGGTCACCAGACTCGCCAGCAGTGGAATGATCAGGATCGGCTTCAGCGCCTCGACACTGGCAGGCAGCTTGGCGTAGCGGTTGATCGCCGCGGCGGTGTATCCGGCGATGAAGCCCGCGATGATGCCGCCGATGAAGCCCGCGCCCAGCGTGCTGGCCAACAGCCCGCCAATCATGCCCGGCGCAAGACCTGGGCGATCCGCGATGGAATAGGCGATGTACCCCGCCAGCAGCGGCACCATCAGTTTGAACGCCGCATCACCGCCGATCTGCATCAGCGCCGCCGCCAGCGTGCCCTGCTCCTTGAACGCGGTGATGCCGAACACGAAGGACAGCGCGATCAGCAAACCGCCCGCCACCACCATCGGCAGCATGAACGACACGCCGGTCAGCAAGTGTTTGTAGACGCCGGTTTTTTCTTTCTTCGTCGGGGCTTTTGCAGTCGATGCAGAAGACTCGACCTCCCCTTCAGCCAAAGCTTTTTTCAGCGTCGCTTCCGATTGCTTCAGCGCAATGCCGGTGCCGCAGCGATAAATGCGCTTGCCGGCGAAACGCTCGGTAGCGACTTCGATATCAGCGGCGAGCAGCACCACGTCGGCCTCGGCAATCGCCTGGGCGCTGAGCGGATTGCGTGCGCCCACCGACCCTTGGGTTTCCACGTGCAGGTCATAGCCGAGTTTCTTCGCCGCCTGCTGGATCGCTTCGGCGGCCATGAAGGTGTGGGCAACGCCGGTCGGGCACGCGGTCACGGCCACCAGCTTTGGCGTCTTGCTCGCAGTGGTGACGGTCGCAGGTTCAGCGCTTTCGCTGGCGACATAGACCTTCGCCAGCTCATGGGCCGAATGCATGAAACCGTCGATGTCCTGCAGCGCGCGGGCAGGTGTCGACTGATGCAGGCGCTTGCCCGCAAAGCGGCTCAAATCCAGCGGGCCGGTGTTGACCACCAGCACCCAGTCGGCGCTGTCGATGTCGGCGGCGGACAGTTGTTTTTCCGGCTGGCGCGGGTCGTGCACTTCAACGCACGTCATCCACCCTTGACGCTGGGCCGCCGCGTCGAGCAGACGGGCGCTGAGGACGCTGCTGATCTTGCCGTTCGGGCAGGCCGTGACAATGGCTAACTTCATCACTCTTCCTCTCTTGTTATTCGGTCATGGCGCGCACGTTGACGCCGCCTTCCAGCCGTTTGAGTTGCGCCGCGTCGTTGATGCCGAAGCCGATCTGGGTCACTGCCATCGCCGCAATTGCCGTGGCGGTGCGCAGGGTCTGCTCGGGGCTGTGGCCGCTCAGCAGGCCATGAACCATGCCCGCCAGCAGCGAATCCCCCGCGCCCACCGTGCTCGCTACCGTCACCGTCGGCGGCAGCGCCTGCAGGGCCACGTCTGAGCTGAACCAGTGCACGCCTTCCGAGCCTTGGGAAATCACCACATGCTCGATGCCGCGCTGACGCAACGCCTCGGCTGCCTGCGCCTGGGCGGCGATAGAAATGATCGGCGCATCCAGCGCATCCGCCAGCTCTTCCGTATTGGGCTTGATCAGCCATGGCGAGGCTTCAAGGCCCGCGCGCAAGGCTGCACCACTGGTGTCCAGCGCGACTTTCAGGCCCTTTTCGTTGAGTTTGAGCAGCAGCGTTTTCAGCCACTGCGCATCGACGCCACGGGGCAGACTGCCAGCGACGACCACGGCATCGAAGTCACCCGCGATCTGTTCGACACGGGCCGCCAGCGCCTGTTGCGCCGGCACGCTGACTTCAGGCCCAGGCCCATTCAGGTCAGTGATGCGACCGCTGCTTTCGGCCAGTTTGATGTTGCTGCGCGTCTCGCCCGGCACGCGAACGAACTCGTCGACAAAGCCGCGCCTGGCGAACAGCGACTCGAACGGCTGCAGGTTATCGACGCCGAGAAACCCGGCAACGGTCAGCGTATGGCCCAGATCGGCAAGAACCTGGGCCACGTTGAGGCCCGTGCCCGCTGCATGGGTGAGCATGCGTTCGCTTCGGTTGACGTGGCCGACCTGCAAGGGGCCCAACTG
>CAURWS010000576.1:0-3499 GCA_963528485.1 uncultured Pseudomonas sp.
CGAAACCGGCGTCAGTGGTCTGCTTCACAGCTTCGTAAGTCAGGGTGCCGGAACGCGACACGATACCGACTTTACCCGGCAAGTGAATGTGACCTGGCATGATGCCGATCTTGCACTCGCCCGGCGTGATGACGCCTGGGCAGTTAGGGCCGATCAGGGTAACACCCAGCTCGTCGCACTTGACCTTGGCATCCAGCATGTCCAGGGTAGGAATGCCTTCGGTGATGCAGACGATCAGCTTGATGCCGGCGAATGCAGCTTCCAGGATCGAGTCTTTGCAGAAAGGAGCCGGAACGTAGATAACCGAAGCGTCAGCGCCGGTTGCCTTCACAGCTTCCGCAACGGTGTTGAACACAGGCAGGTTCAGGTGAGTGGTGCCGCCTTTGCCTGGAGTCACGCCGCCAACCATTTTGGTGCCGTAGGCAATGGCTTGTTCGGAGTGGAAAGTACCTTGCGAGCCGGTGAAGCCCTGGCAGATAACTTTGGTGTCTTTATTGATCAGGACGCTCATTATTTGCCCTCCGCAGCTTTGACGACTTGTTGAGCAGCGTCGGTCAGGCTGGTAGCTGCGATGATGTTCAAGCCGCTTTTTGCCAGTACTTCTGCGCCCAGCTCAGCGTTGTTGCCTTCCAGGCGAACAACCACCGGGATTTTCACGCCGACTTCTTTCACGGCGCCGATGATGCCTTCGGCAATCATGTCGCAACGAACGATACCGCCGAAGATGTTGACCAGTACTGCAGCGACGTTGGTGTCGGACAGGATGATCTTGAACGCTTCGGTCACGCGCTCTTTGGTAGCGCCACCACCTACGTCGAGGAAGTTGGCTGGCTTGCCGCCGTGCAGGTTGACGATGTCCATGGTACCCATGGCCAGGCCAGCACCGTTGACCATGCAGCCGATGTTGCCTTCCAGTGCCACGTAGTTCAGTTCGAACTTGGCAGCGTGGGCTTCACGTGGGTCATCTTGCGATGGGTCGTGGAAAGCCTTCAGCTTTGGCTGACGGTACATGGCGTTGGCGTCGATGTTGATCTTGGCGTCCAGGCAGTGCAGATCGCCGTCAGCCTTGATGACCAGCGGGTTCACTTCCAGCAGGGCCAGGTCGTGGTCCTGGAACAGTTTGGCCAGACCGGTGAAGATCTTGGCGAACTGAGCAACCTGCTTGCCTTCCAGACCCAGCTGGAATGCCAGATCGCGACCCTGGAATGGCTGAGCGCCAACCAGTGGGTCGATGGTTGCTTTGAGAATCTTCTCAGGCGTGTCGTGAGCGATTTTCTCGATGTCCACGCCACCTTCGGTGGAAGCCATGAACACGATACGACGGCTCGAACGATCGACTACAGCGCCCAGGTACAGCTCTTTGGCGATGTCAGTGCAGGATTCAACCAGGATCTTGGTGACTGGCTGACCGTTGGCATCAGTCTGGTAAGTGACCAGACGCTTGCCCAACCACTGTTGAGCGAACGCAGCTGCGTCTTCTTTGCTCTTGACCAGCTTGACGCCGCCAGCCTTACCGCGACCACCTGCGTGAACCTGGGCTTTGACGACCCACTCGGTTCCGCCGATCTTGTCGCACGCTTCTGCTGCTGCTTCCGGGGTGTCTACTGCAAAGCCTTTGGATACTGGCAGGCCATATTCAGCAAACAGCTGCTTACCCTGATACTCGTGAAGATTCATGCTTATTACCGTCTTCGTTAGGTACTGCGCTTCGGTGCTGCTCGTCTATGCGTGCCGCACCACCTGTGACCGCTTCCCCCGGAAGGTTCCGAATGGCCACTGACGTGGCCTTTCGAAATCCGCCGGGAGTTCGAGTCCAACGGACCTTCCGCGGCAGTCCATGCGAACCAGGCCAGCGACCGGCGGTCCGTTGTGGTTTTTCTTAGCGTTTTTTCTTGTTCTGGATGTGGATGGCGCCGCCATTCACAGCCAGAGCCGCTTCGTGCAGGGCTTCGGACAGCGTCGGGTGCGAGAAGACCATCATGCCGATGTCTTCAGCGCTGGTACCGAATTCCATACCGATAGCGCCCTGCTGAACCAGTTCTGCAGCGCCTGGACCGATAACGTGTACACCCAGTACACGGTCAGTCTTGGCGTCAGCGATTACCTTGACGAAACCACCGGTGTCGTTCGCCGCCATTGCACGGCCACTGGCCGCGAACGGGAACTGACCGACGTTAACTTCAACGCCTTCGGCCTTCAAGGTCTGCTCGGTTTTACCGACCCACGCGATTTCCGGATGGGTGTAGATAACCGACGGGATCAGGTCGTAGTTCATCTGGGTCTTGTGACCCTTGATGCGCTCAACCACCATGATGCCCTCTTCCGAGGCTTTGTGTGCCAGCATCAGACCACGGACCACGTCACCGATCGCATAGACACCAGGAACGCTGGTCTCGCACTGATCGTTGACGAAGATGAAGCCGCGCTCGTCGATATCGACGCCGCTGTCCGAAGCCAGCAGGTCGGTGGTCACAGGGCGACGGCCGACAGCGACGATCAGGCGGTCGAACGTGATGTTCTGCTCGCCGTCCTTGTCGGTGTAGTTGACAACGACTTCGTTGCCGTTGACTTTCGAGCCGGTCACGCGAGCACCCAGCTTGATGTCCAGACCCTGCTTGGTGAAGGTCTTCTGAGCTTCCTTGGCAACGGCTTCGTCAGCGGCTGGCAGGAACTTCTCCAGTGCTTCCAGAACGGTGACCTTGGAACCCAGACGGGACCAGACCGAACCCAGCTCCAGACCGATGACGCCAGCGCCGATCACGCCCAGACGCTCAGGCACAGCCGGGAATTCCAGGGCGCCGGTGGAGTCGACGATGACGTTCTGATCGACCGGAGCCGGTGGAATGTCGATCGGACGCGAGCCGGACGCCAGGATGATGTTGTCGGCTTCGATGACTTCGGTGGTGCCGTCAGGCTTGGTCAGCTCGACTTTCTTGCCGGCCAGCAGTTTGCCGTGGCCTTGCAGGGAAGTGACGCCGTTGGCCTTGAACAGGCTGGCAACGCCGCCGGTCAGGCCTTTGACGATCTGCGACTTGCGACCGACCATGGCCGGTACGTCCATTTTCACGTCGCCCGAGATCGAGATGCCGTGAACGTTGAACTGGTTTTTTGCTTCATAGAACTTCCAGGAGCTGTCCAGCAGCGCCTTGGACGGGATGCAGCCTACGTTCAGGCAGGTACCGCCGAGAGCCAGCTTGCCCTCTTTATCCTGATACTTCTCGATGCAGGCAGTCTTGAGACCAAGTTGCGCAGCCTTGATGGCGGCAACGTAACCGCCAGGGCCTGCGCCAATCACTACCACGTCGAATTTCTGGGACATAACAAAGTTCCTTTAGCTACGAGCTTGAAGCTGCAAGTGCAAAGCCGGGCTGCGATGATCTGCCGTCCGGCCTGCTACCTGTTCATGGGGGCGAAACTGTACGCCACAAGCTGCACGCCGTCTGCTTCTCCTTGAAGCTTGCGGTTTGCAGCTTGCATCTGCTTCTTAGATGTCCAGCAA
>CAURWS010000577.1:0-3489 GCA_963528485.1 uncultured Pseudomonas sp.
CACGTCGGACAGCGCCAGCGGGGTGTCGGCGTGGTACAGCTTGCAGTGCAGCTGCGCCTTGTCACCCGACAATGGCTGGTAGAAGCTCATGACCAGCGGATTGGCGTCGGTCAGGTTGAGCAGGTGCTGCATGTCGACCACCGCCGAGTGCGCCGCGAAGCGCTCGCGATAGCCGGCCGGGAAGCCTTTCGGGAAGTCGGCCAGCACGTTGGTGCCCTGGGCTTCGCCGAGGCTTTCGATGACCAGGCTGGCGTAGTCGTCCTTCCACGAACGGCAGGCCTGGATGACTTCGTTTTCGAGTTGCTGCGGGTCGATGTCCAGGGTGACTTTCGGGTCCACGCGCAGGATCAACTGCACACGGGCCAGTACGGACTCGGAGAAGAAGGTCCAGAACTCGCAGTCGCTGGCCTTGAGGCGCTCCATTAGCACTTGCTGGATCTTCTGGCGCACTTCGGTGGAGTAGATGTCGCGCGGCACGTAGGCCAGGCAGTAGCAGAAGCGGCCGTACGGGTCCTTGCGCAGGAAGACGCGGATCTTGTTGCGTTCCTGGATCTGCACGATGGACATGACGGTGCTGAACAGCTCGTCCACCGGGGTCTGGAACAGGTCATCGCGGGGTAGCACTTCGACGACTTGTGCCAGCTCCTTGCCCAGGTGCGCCTTGGCGTCGAAACCGGAACGGCGCTCGACTTCGGCGACCTTGCGGCGAATGTACGGGATGTTGCGCACGCTTTCGCCATACACCGAGGAGGTGTACAGGCCCATGAAGCGGCACTCCTTGACGACCTTGCCGCTGGCGTCGATCTGGCGGATCGACACGTAGTCCGGGTACGCCGGGCGATGCACGCGGCTTGGCGCAGCGGCCTTGGCGAAGGACAGCAGCGTCGGCTCCTGCAGGTAATTTACGGCATAGCCTTCGATGTGCAGGTCTTCAGCGGTGAGCCCTGCGCGCAGCAGTTTGGTCAGACCCAGGAAGGAAGACTGATCGTAGCTCAGCTGGCCGCCTTCGGCGCCGCCCTCGACCGTGAACTCTTCGTAGCCCAGGAAGGTGAAGTGGTTGTTCACCAGCCATTCGAGGAAAACCTTCACCTCGGCCTTTTCGTCGGCATCGACGTTGTATTCGATGGCGTCGACGCCGGCCAACAGCTCGTGCAGCTTGGCCTTCATCGGCTCGAAGTCTTCGACCGCGACACGCACTTCACCCAGCACCTGCTCCAGCTCGCGGGCCAGCACGTTCAGTTCGGCGGCGTTGGCGGTACGGTCGATTTCCAGGTACATCAGCGATTCTTGCAGCACGTCGTCGCCGGTGGTGCCTTTTGGCAGCAGTTCGACCAGGTTGCCCTTCTCGTCGCGACGCACGCTCAAAACGGTGGTCTGCAACGTGTGGATGCTGTAGCCGCGGCGGTTGAGCTCGGTGCGCACCGAGTCGACAAGGAACGGCAGGTCGTGGTGCAGAACTTCAACGGCGGTGTGGGTGGACTGCCAGCCGTGACGCTCGTAATCAGGGTTGTAGACCCGCACCTGTGGCGTGCCGTGCTCGAAACGCTCGAGCAGGCGCCAGGCCGACAGGGTGCAACCGGCGAGATCGGAAAGCCTGCGCTGGGTCAGCTCGTCCATGGAAATGATGCCGAAGAATTGCTCGGCGAACAGCGCCACTTGTGGCAGTGCCTGTTCACTGATGTGCTGGGCCAGTGCCGCTCGCAGTTGATGCTGGAAGTCGGACTTGCTGGCTGCGGTGAAGAACGCCATCTGTGGTACTCCGCTTGGCTTGGCTTTTATATAGGAGAGATGCGTGTTTCAGGGTCGTGCGTGCATGTGAGCGTGCGCGTGCGCCTGTTCGATGATAGTCGGCAGATCGTGGCAAGGCGCAGTACGTGAACATATGCCCTGGTAGTAACGCTCGTCGTGTGTGCATCGTCACATTGCCCCGGGTGAACAAGGGTGCGGCAACTGACCGCAGCTCCGTTCATCTGCTGCGAAGCTTAACGACAGCAACCCCGGGTGACTTGCAAGGCTGCGACATACTCGGACATCAGGTGGCCAACCGGCATGGCCCATGCCGAACAGGAATACTTATAGATGGGGAGCTAAATTCACACAGGACTGGCAAACTCTGACCCTGCCCCGAACCCGCCACAGGAATGCCGCCATGCACATGACCACCGACAGCTTCATCTACAACCCGTGCGACGAGGAAGAAGATGACATGGCGCTGGCGTGTTGCCACGCCAGTAACGGCGATCTGTTTCTGCTCGGTCGCTTCCCGGACGAAGATGAAGTGGACATCACCTTTCGCGATGACACCATCCACATCGAGAGCAACCTGAAAGTGACCCTCACGGCCACGCTGTTGAAAGTGGAAATCGACGCCACCGACGCCAGGCCCTTCGGCGGCGAGCACGTCTTCGAGATCACCCACAGCACGATTGCCGAAGAACTCCCCGAGCTGGATGCGACCCTCCGCATCCTGCTCAAGGACGTCGGCACTTACGACAGCGAAATCGGCTGATCCACGACCTGACCGTCCTCCACCGCCGCCAGCAGTTCTTCCACATCGGCGGCGAAGGCCTTGCCGCCGTCCACTGCCAGGTAGCGGATGTGCAGAATCACGTCGGTGAGGGTGTCGAGCATGGCTTGTTGGTCCTCCGTTTCGTGATGGGGAAAGCTCAACGTCCAGCGTGAGATCGCCCCCGTGCCCTCGAACGGGAAGTAGCGCTCATCGCCGAAATCGAGCTGGAACATGCCGTGATCGTCCACCCCTGTGGAAAGCCCGATCTGCTGATTGGCCCGGGGATTGATCACCAACTGGTCCTGGCGAACGTCGTCATCGCCCCCTTCCGGCAGCTCGCCCGCCTGCTGATACAGGTACTTCACGTTACCGATCTGCGGTTTCAGCAGGTAAGTGCTGGTCTGCTGGCTCAGCGTCGCGTGAATGTCCTGATACGGCTTGAGCACCACCGGCAGCGATACCGATACCCGGACCAATTGACGCAGGTAGTGCCCTGGATAATCCGCGTCGAAGGTCGAGGATTTGAGCTGGAAGTCGATCTCGCCCCGGGTGCGCAAGGTTTCCAGCACAGCGTCCCAACCGGTGGCCGCGTCCGGCGCCAGCCCCGCGTTGGGGTCGTAACGCTTCAGCAGTTCTTTGAGCGACAGGGTCTTGGTGATTTCGAGGCGCCGCTCATGGCGGCTCAGAAACGCCGACTCCATCTGCAGCAGCCCCAGTTTCAAGGCGTCACCGGCCGTCAGCCCGTAGCGGTTATCCACCCAGGCAGAGGCGGAGATGAAGCGCGTGTCACGATCGCCGATCTCGTACTGCCAGCAGGCTTCGGTGCTCAGGCACAGTGATAACACCGCATCGTAGGCCTGGAAGTACAGGGTCGACATCTGGCTCAGCAGCCATTGATACAAGCCGATATGGGTCGCCCGGGTTTTGATGAACGCATACAGGGCGTCGGCCTGTTCGCGGCTTCGGGTGGCCTGAGCGAG
>CAURWS010000578.1:0-3479 GCA_963528485.1 uncultured Pseudomonas sp.
CGCCCCCCCCCGCTCCTACAGGTGTTCCAAATTTCAGAGGTTGACCCCAATGGCCCTTGCCAAACGAATTATCCCCTGCCTGGACGTCGACAACGGTCGCGTGGTCAAGGGCGTGAAGTTCGAGAACATCCGCGACGCCGGTGACCCGGTGGAAATCGCCCGTCGTTACGATGAGCAGGGCGCCGACGAGATCACCTTTCTCGACATCACCGCCAGCGTCGATGGTCGCGACACCACGCTGCACACCGTCGAACGGATGGCCAGCCAGGTGTTCATCCCGCTGACCGTGGGCGGTGGCGTGCGTACCGTGCAGGACATCCGCAACCTGCTCAACGCCGGGGCCGACAAGGTCTCGATCAACACCGCAGCAGTGTTCAACCCGGAGTTCGTGGGTGAGGCCGCCGCGCGTTTCGGTTCGCAGTGCATCGTCGTCGCCATCGACGCCAAGAAGGTGTCCGGCCCGGGCGAAACCCCGCGCTGGGAGATCTTCACCCATGGCGGTCGCAAGCCGACCGGTCTGGATGCTGTCGAGTGGGCCCAGAAAATGGAAGGCCTGGGCGCCGGTGAAATCCTGCTGACCAGCATGGACCAGGACGGCATGAAGAACGGCTTCGACCTGGGCGTGACCCGCGCGATCAGCGATGCCTTGGGCATTCCGGTGATTGCGTCCGGTGGTGTGGGCAACCTGCAACACCTGGCCGACGGCGTGCTGGAAGGCCATGCGAGCGCGGTTCTGGCGGCAAGTATTTTCCACTTCGGCGAATACACCGTGCCGGACGCCAAGGCGTTCATGGCCAGGCAGGGCATCGTCGTTCGCTGAAGGCTTCACCTCTGACCTTGTAGCCGTCCGGCTTGCCGGCGGTGGCGTCCTCAAGATCGCTACTGCCGGCAAGCCGGGATGCCACAGGAGCCTTCAGCTGTTTTCCGGCATCGGCAACAGGTCGGTGCGGGGCGCTGATAATTCACCCGCTGCGTTCTTTGCCTTGGTGCACAGCTTCACCGGAAGCAGGCGCGGGCCGATGGTGAAGTTGCCATAGGCATGCTTGTAGCCCTGCGGATCTTCGCACCGGGTACTTTCAGGTGGCCCGAACTTGAACACATGACCATCGTTGCCTGGCAGTGAGCGAGTGAAGTTGACGCTATGGCGGCCGGTGCCCAGCAGTGTAATGCTCACCGCCGGCTCGCTAGCGGGCACTTGTTCGATCAGCTCGACAGTATGGATGAACGCGTTGTTACGCAACGCCGGCGTCAGCTTCTGCCCTTGGTCCACGCCCACGACGCACAGGGTATAGATACCCGGCTTGCTGCCAATCTCTGCATCGATGTGCGCATTCTGGCTCGGCATGAGTTGACTGTACCGGTGAGGGGCCTGGCAGCGCTGGGGCTCGCGCGTGGTCTTGAAGACGTAATGGGAGCTGTCGATGGCAAACTTGAAGTCCCATTTGGCTGGAATGATGTGGCCTTCATCATCGCGCTTGAGGCGCACGTAGATTTTCTGGTAGTGCGGATTTGCCGGGGTCAGCACGTTTGCAGGCAACAGCTGGCAGCCCGCTAGCTCGGGGCTGAACACGCCATTGGCGAAGCAGGCGTTGAGCCTGTTGACCGGGGTCGAGTAATTCGTCTCCGCCAGCCAGGTCGGTTTGGCGGCATTGACCTCGCAGGGTGAATGCGCAAAGCAGCGGCTCGCTGGCGTGGCGCCACGGGTCGAGGTGCCGATGATACCCACCAGCTCGTTGGTGTAGCGGTCCAGCGTCGCGCCGCCCGAGCTGCCAGGCAGCACGTCGGTGCATTGATTGCGCAGGTTGTGTGTCCACGCATAAGGCTGCTCGACAAGATTGGCGATCCCGTCGACGGTGCACGCTGCCACCCGCATGGTGTAGCCCGTCGGGGTCAGCGGCCCGGAAACGGTGAGAATTTCCCTGCCAGGCAGCTCATCCAGGGACGACTGGCTCAGTCGCAAAGGCTGGACGCCACTTTCAATGACCTGCGACAGCGGTGCCTGCAACTCCAGAAGGGCCAGATCGGTGCCTTGTACGCTACTCCAGACAATCCGCTTCAGAGGAAAGACCTTGCGCTGGTTGCCGGTGTCCTTGAAGTAGTTGAACTCGACCTGCCCTTCAATTTCCAGATCGCTGGCAACCCGGCCCGTTTGAAGAAACACGCAGTGGCCGCTGCTGAGTACATAAGCGGGGCTATTGGAGGGTGTGGAGTCAGGGGAGGGACGAGGATCGATCAGCACCGCCGAGCAGCGGAGGTTGTTGAGGCTCTCGAGGTGACCGATGCCGGTCCAGTGGTCGTAGCGACCGTCAGCGTTGTCGAGCAGTCGCGAGGGTTCAAGCGGCTGCAAGCCTTCGCCGTAATCACGGTCGTCGGCCAGTGCATGGGTGCCCAGAAGACTGGACAGGCACAGGCCTGCCGCAATGGTTTTACGTTTCATGTTCATCATCCTTGATGGTTGTTGATGCAAGGGCAGCGCAGGTGGCTGCGGTATTGAGTAGAACGGATCAAGGCAGGGGCGGGGTAGTACATATGTAGTGTTCTGAGAGCGACCTCTCGGGCGTGAGAACTGGACAACGCTCAGCGTTAACGGCACTCTCTTGCCGTCGTCAGGATCGGGTGCCAGGGATATGTTCAAAGGTGTTTTTCTTGCGCTGATCAGCGTTGCGACATTGCTCTCGGGCGCTGCCCGGGCAGACGTTGCGCCGGCGTATTCGGTGGTGCTGCTGACCGAGAATTTCCCGCCCTACAACATGGCCATCGATGGCAAGAACTTCGCTCAGGACAGCAATATCCAGGGCATTGCCGTCGAGATCGTTCGTGAGACGTTCAAGCGCGCCGGGATCGGCTACAACCTGACCCTGCGCTTCCCCTGGGATCGCATCTACAAGCTCGCTCTGGAAAAGCCCGGTTACGGCGTGTTCGTGACCGCGCGTCTGCCTGAGCGCGAAACGCTCTTCAAATGGGTCGGCCCCATTGGGCCGGATGACTGGATCATGTTGGCCAAGGCCGACAGCCCGATTCAGCTCAACACCCTCGAAGAAGCACGTCATTACAAGATCGGCGCGTACAAAGGCGATGCCATTGCCGAGGAGCTGGGGCGTGAGGGCATGAACCCGATCACCGTGCTCAGCGACAAGGACAACGCGCGCAAGCTGGTCGAAGGCCAGATCGACCTCTGGGCCACGGGGGATCCGGCGGGGCGTTATCTGGCGAGGCAGGAAGGGGTGACAGGCCTCAAGACCGTGTTGCGCTTCAACAGCGCGGAGCTGTTTCTGGCGTTGAACAAGGACACGCCGGATGAGGTGGTGAACAAACTGCAGGCCGCGCTGGATCAGCTGCGCAAGGAAGGGTTGGTCGATCGCATTTTTGGCAAATACCTATAGTCGGGTGACGTCCCTTGTTAGAGCGCGCTTGCCCGCGACGGCGGTGTGTCATGCCACAGGTGCGCTGCTGAAAGATGGCCATCGCGGGCCCGCGCG
>CAURWS010000579.1:0-3477 GCA_963528485.1 uncultured Pseudomonas sp.
CCAGGCAGCTGCGTGGTTGAGATCGAAGGTGGTTTCAGCATTCCTCAGGACCGGGGTTCGGTGCATTACGAAGCCGAAATCGTGGTGCTGATCGGCAAGCCGCTGAGCAAGAACCCGAGCCGCGAAGAAGTGCTCGACGCCATTTCCGGCTTCGCACCGGGTCTGGACCTGACCCTGCGCGACGTGCAGTCCAGGCTCAAAGAGAAAGGCCTGCCGTGGGAAATCGCCAAATCGTTCGACGGCGCAGCGGTCATCGCGCCGTTCGTGTCGGCTGACGTCTACCCGGATCTGGCTGACATCGCGATCCGTCTGACCGTCAACGGCGAAGTGCGCCAGGACGGCAACAGCAGCCACATGCTCAACCCGATCGTGCCGATGATCCAGCACATGGCCTCGCAGTTCTCGTTGCAGGCGGGCGACCTCATCATGACCGGCACGCCGGCAGGCGTCGGGCCGTTCAACGTCGGTGACCGGATCGTGCTGGAGCTGCCGGGCCAGAGCCGTTTCGAAAGCGACGTGCGCTGATCCCCATCGCGCTCGGCCAAAGGGCCGCTTGTGAGTCCACAGGCGGCCCTTTTCATTGTTTAGTGGACGCATTCGGGTTGCCGTTTTTTTCACAACGCATCTGGATAATGCTCCGCCGAATGCAGCGCCACGCCGCTGCGCCCATGGAATTTCTTTTTCAGGATCGTTTCGATGGCCGCTACTGATCAATCGCTGAACACCCCCAAACCGCGTCGACGTTTTCAGTGGTCCTGGCTGCTGATTGCTCTGGTGGTGATCCTCGTGGGCCTGTCCTACGCCTGGCATTGGGATGATCGCGGCCTGCTGTGGGTGCGCGAGCAAACGACGTCTGCGGCCGAGCGCAACGCCAGTGTCTGGCTGCCGGATTACCACGTGGTGATTGATGGCAAGCCGCTCGCCGGGCTGGAGAAAGACGAGGCCTCGGACCTTTCCTACGATGCCTCAAGCAAAACCCTGTATTCGGTGATGGGCAAGAACCCTTTCCTGGCTGAGCTGAGTCTGACCGGCGATGTCTTACGCAAGATCCCGCTGGTGGGTTGGGGTAACCCGGAAGGCTTGGCGGTGCTGGGCGACGGCGTGATTGCAATTGTCGACGAGCGCGAGCACATACTCAGCATGGTCACCGTCACGCATGAGACCAAGAGCCTGAACATCGCTGACTTCCCTAAATACGACCTGGGCCCTTCGGTGGATCAGAACAAGGCATTCGAGGGCATCGCCTGGGACCCGCGTAATCAGCGAATTCTGCTCGGCGAAGAGCGGCCGCCAGCGTTGTTCAGCTGGAAGTCCGATGGCAGTGCAGTGTTGAAGGGCGAAAAGCAGAAGCTTGCGAGTGACAACCTGATCATGCGCAACCTCTCGGCCTTGCATATCGATCAGAAAACCGGCCATTTGCTGGCGTTGTCCGCTGAATCGCACCTGCTGCTGGAGCTGGACGAGAAGGCTAACGAGGTCAGCTTCATGTCGCTGATCCAGGGTCTGCATGGCCTTGACCGCACTATCCCCCGAGCCGAAGGTGTGACGATGGATGATGAGGGCACCGTTTATCTGGTCAGTGAGCCGAACCTGTTTTATTCGTTCAAGAAGAACTGACTTTTCCCACGGGATATTTCAGCTTGGTTTCAGACTAAGGTGATATTAATGCGCCTTCATCTGAAGCCGAGTGTGTTACATGCGTCGTCTGTCCCCTCTCAACGTGATGTTGCTGACCTTGTTCGCCATGTTTGCACTGGCGGTGTCGTTCATCGTTGTGCGCGAATACCGCGTGGTCGAACGGGTCTGGTTCAACTGGCAGGTGTTCTGGCAAGCCAGCGATGCACAGGCGCTGGGGCTGGATGACTACCAAGTGGTGATCGAGGCGCGGCCCATCGAAGGGCTGAAAGACAACGTTTCAGCCTTGAGCTTCGATCCTGATCGCAAAACCCTGTTCACCGTGACCAACAAGGACCCCGAGCTGGTCGAGCTGAGCCTGGAAGGTCGCGTCCTGCGGCGCATTCCTCTGACCGGTTTTGGCGACGCCGAAGCGGTGGAGTACATCAGCCCCGGCATTTACGTGATCAGCGACGAGCACAGCCAGCGGCTGATCAAGGTGCAGGTGGATGACGACACACGGTTTCTCGATGCCGCCGACGCCGAGCAACTGACCCTGGGCATCGATGCCGGGGGCAACAGTGGCTTCGAGGGGCTGGCCTACGACAACAGGGGCAAGCGCCTGTTTGTCGCCAAGGAGCGCAAGCCGGTGCAGATCCTCGAAGTGCGCGGCTTCCCGAATCCCGACGACAGCACCCCGAACATTCTTGAAGTGACGTCCAGCAAGCAGCGTGATGCCGGTCTGTTCGTGCGTGATCTTTCCAGTTTGCAGTTCGATGAGCGCAGCGGGCATCTGTTGGCGCTGTCGGATGAGTCGCGGCAGATTCTGGAGCTGGACACCGAAGGGCGGCCGGTTGGCAATGTGTCGCTGAGCAAGGGCAGCATGGGCCTGAGCCGGAACGTGCCGCAGGCGGAGGGGATCGCGATGGGGGATGACGGGACGTTGTATCTGGTCAGTGAGCCGAACCTGTTTTATGTGTTCAGGAAAGAGTAGGCAAACACCTCGATGTTGATGCGTGCCTACTCGACCTGTGGGATTGAGCTTGCTCTCGAAGAGGTCAGTACATCCGAAACATCTTTTGTGGATGAAAAGCAGCCTTCTTGAGCAGGCTCACTCCTACAGGTTTGGCATTTCAATCATGCAGACAGGTGCGAGTGAGCGTGATTAGCGAGTCAGGGTCTTCACGCCTTCCTGGGTGCCCAGCAGCAGCAAATCCGCCGAACGTGCCGCGAACAGGCCGTTGGTGACCACGCCAACGATGGCGTTGATCTGCGCTTCCAGCTCCACCGGGTTGGTGATGTTCATGTTGTGCACGTCGAGGATGATATTGCCGTTGTCGGTCACCACGCCTTCGCGGTACACCGGGTCGCCGCCCAGTTTCACCAGTTGACGCGCCACGTGGCTGCGGGCCATCGGGATGACTTCGACTGGCAGCGGGAACGCGCCCAGCACCGGGACCAGCTTGCTGCCGTCGGCGATGCAAATAAAGGTCTTGGCCACCGCGGCAACGATCTTCTCGCGGGTCAGTGCTGCGCCGCCGCCCTTGATCAGGTTCAGGTGCTCGTCGCTTTCGTCGGCGCCGTCGATGTAGAACTCCAGATCGCTGACCGTGTTCAGTTCATACACCGCAATGCCGTGGCCCTTGAGGCGTGCAGCGGTGGCTTCGGAGCTGGCAACTGCGCCGTCGAACGCGCCTTTGTGCTGAGCCAGTGCGTCGATGAAGCAGTTGGCGGTGGAGCCGGTGCCGACACCCACGATGCTTTTGTCGTCGAGTTTCGGGAGGATGAAGTCGACAGCGGCCTGGGCAACGGCCTGTTTGAGTTGATCCTGGGTCATGCGGGGTGGGCTCCAGTGGATTGTTC
>CAURWS010000580.1:0-3474 GCA_963528485.1 uncultured Pseudomonas sp.
GCCAAGCCGCCGTAGGTTTCCAAGCCCAGAGACAGTGGGGTGACGTCCAGCAGCGTTTGCCGGGTGAATTTCTCTGCACTGGCAGTCATGGGGCGCTCCTGGCTCCTGTCACTGGTGGGGTAGCGCACAGTTTCCCGCAAACGGCAGCCGATAAACACCGCGGGTTTGTAGTGGTATCCATTGACTGACGTTGTAAGGCTTTTCGTCATTTTTAGAGCATTTCGCGATTGCACTTATCGCGACGGGCGAAAATCCCACACTCGATGCCGAATAACCCACTGATTCAGATGAATTTTTTATAAATCGTCAGAAATCAGTCTCGTCCCGCCTGTCTACCACCAGCGCCATGGCCTGACCCGCCTGATGATTCCTTTCCTAGACTTCAAACAAAACGGCAGTCAGTAAACAACCGGCATGGAGGCGTGTAATGGAATACATGAGACTGGATCTGCTGCAGATGGCCAAGGCTGCCCCGCTCGTGCACAGCGGCCTGACGCTTCGGGAAATCGAAGTGCTCAAATGGTCCGCCGAGGGCAAGACAGCGGCGGAAGTGGCGATGATTCTCGATGTGAAGATCCGCACAGTGAATTTCCACATCAGCAGCGCGATTCGCAAAATGGGGGTCAACAACAAGATGTCGGCGGTGGTGCAGGCAGCGCTTCATGGGGTGTTTCAGTCATAAAGCGAACCTTTCAAGCGTGCGGCGAAGATAAAACCTCAGGTGCGTGCGGGCAAAAAACACGTAAAATCGCGGGTCTTAGTGAGTCCGGTTACAACGGCGCTTACATGACATCCGCCGAGCGCCCGATAGCGTCGTCACCGAATGGAATTTTCCAGCACATGCCCCTGCTTACCACGCCTTTCGCCCAGCTCGACCTGATTCGCCAGCCGGAACAGTCGGATGAACCGCTGCAGGCCTTCGATGCCGCCGACGAATACCTGCTCAACCATGTGGCCGAGCACGGGCTGACCCTGCAGACCCGCGTGCTGATTCTCAACGACAGCTTTGGCGCATTGGCCGCGAGCCTTGCGCCCCATGCAGCAGTGTTCAGCAGCAGCGATTCGTTTCTCGGTGTGCAGGCTTTGCACAAGAACCTCGCTCGCAACGGCCAGGCCTATGACGCTGTGCCGGTAATTCCGGCAAGCGAGCCGCTGACCGGGCCGTTCGACTGGGTGCTGATTCGCGTGCCGAAAACCCTGGCCCTGCTGGAAGAGCAGCTGATTCGCCTGCAGGGGCAGTTGGCGCAAGGTGCCAAGGTCGTGGCAGCGGCCATGATCAAACACCTGCCGCGTTCGGCCGGTGAGCTGATGGAAGATTACATTGGCCCGGTCCAGGCCTCGCTGGCGGTGAAAAAAGCGCGCCTGCTGTTCTGCACGCCCGAAGACAAAGCCTTTCAGCCCTCGCCCTTCCCTACGCGCTACACCCTGGAAGAGCCGAAGATCGAGCTGATCAACCACGCCAACGTGTTCTGCCGCGACGGCCTGGACATCGGCACCCGGGCGTTTCTGCCTCATCTGCCGAAGAACCTTGGCAACGCGCGGGTCGCGGATCTGGGCTGCGGCAATGGCGTGCTGGCGATTGCCAGCGCCCTGGCCAACCCGGACGCGCAGTACACGCTTGTGGATGAGTCCTACATGGCCGTGCAGTCGGCGCAGGAAAACTGGCAGCTGGCGTTGGGCGATCGTGCGGTGGAGATTCGTGCGGGAGATGGCCTGGCCGGGCAGGAACCGGATTCGCTGGACGTGGTGCTGTGCAACCCGCCCTTCCATCAGCAGCAGGTGGTGGGGGATTTCCTCGCGTGGCGGATGTTCCAGCAGGCGCGTTCGGCGCTGGTGACGGGGGGCGCCCTGTACATCGTCGGCAACCGGCACTTGGGCTATTACGCCAAGCTGGCGCGACTGTTCCGGGGCGTGGAACAGGTGGCGGCGACGCCGAAGTTCGTGATTCTCAGGGCGCGGAAGTAGTTTCGACTCCCATTGTAGGAGCGCGTTTGCCCGCGATTGCGATCTGCCTGTGCCAACCGTCAGGGCTGGCACAGCGAGATCGTGGGCAAGCGCGCTCCAACAGGGATGGGACCTTACTGCCAGACTCTTTTAGTGCGTCTTCATCCCCGCCGCCGTCATGAACATGCGCAGCAGGCTGGCGACGACAAACAGCGCCAGCACGCTGCCTGACCAGATCACCACCAGCCAGCCGAGTCGCTGCCAGAGCGGCTTTTTCACCGCCCCGTCGTCTTCGCTCAGAGAATCCTTGCCGGTCATCGTCGTGCCCTCTTAGTGGTAGCCGTCTTCGTGGGTGACCTTGCCGCGGAACACGTAGTAGCTCCAGAAGGTGTACCCCAGGATGAACGGGATGATGAACAGCGTGCCCACCAGAATGAAGCCCTGGCTCTGCGGCGGCGACGCGGCGTCCCAGATCGAGATCGACGGCGGGATAATGTTCGGCCACAAGCTGATGCCCAAACCGCTGTAGCCCAGGAAGATCAGCACCAGCGTCAGCAGGAACGGCGTGTAATGCGCGTTACGTTCCACTGCCTTGAACAGCCCGTACATCGTCACCAGCACCAGCGCCGGCACCGGCATGAACCAGATCAGGTTGGCCGGGGTGAACCAGCGGTCGGCGATGTCGGGGTGCGCCAGCGGCGTCCACAGGCTGACGATGCCCATCACTGCCAGCGTTGCGAGGGCCAACGGGCGCGCCAGATCGTGCATGGCTTTTTGCAGGTCGCCTTCGGTTTTCATGATCAACCAGGTGCAGCCGAGCAAGGCGTACGCCACGATCAGGGCCAGGCCGCAGAACAGCGAGAACGGCGTCAGCCAGTCCAGCCCGCCACCGGCATAAGCGCGGTTGACCACCGGAATGCCATCGATGAACGCGCCCAGGGCCACGCCCTGGAAAAACGTCGCCACCAGCGAGCCGCCGATGAAGGCCTTGTCCCAGAGATGACGCTTGGCGTCGGTGGCCTTGAAGCGGAACTCGAAGGCCACGCCGCGGAAGATCAGGCCGATAAGCATGAAGATCAGCGGCAGGTACAGCGCCTCCAGCACCACCGAGTAGGCCAGCGGGAAAGCGCCGAACAGCGCGGCGCCGCCCAGTACCAGCCAGGTTTCGTTGCCGTCCCAGACCGGTGCGACGGTGTTCATCATCACGTCGCGGTCGGATTTGCCCTTGATGAACGGAAAGAGAATGCCGATGCCCAGGTCGAAGCCGTCCATGACGACGTACATCATGATGCCGAAGATGATGATCACGGCCCAGATCAGTGGAAGATCGATACCCATGCTCAATTCACCTCACGCAGGCTGTCTTTGTGGCCTTCTTCGCTGCCTTCGTCGGCTGCGGAGAGAGGACGTGCTGGAGTGCGTTTCTGACCGGGACCACCGTGGGGCGTGTCATCGCCTTCGTGGGTTTTCGGCCCTTTGCGCACCAGACGCATCATGTAGCCGAAGCCTGCGCCGAACAGCATGAAATAC
>CAURWS010000581.1:0-3472 GCA_963528485.1 uncultured Pseudomonas sp.
GGTCTTCACCTACAACCTGCCGCAGATGTTTCCGGTCACCCGCGACGTGCTGTCCAACCCCTTCTATTCCGGCTTGCTGGCCCTGGTCGTCACGGAAGCGGCGTATATGGCCGAGATCCATCGCGGCGGTCTGATTTCCGTTGCCAAGGGGCAGAAGGAAGCCGGTCGTGCGCTGGGTGTAGGCCTGATCGGCATGCAGCGTCTGATTGTGATCCCACAGGCCTTTCGCATTTCCCTGCCGACGCTGATCAACGAATACATCACGGTGGTGAAACTGACCTCGCTGGTGTCGGTGATTTCCCTGACCGAACTGCTCACCGTGGGCCAGCGCCTGTACGCGCAAAACTTCCTGGTGATGGAAACCCTGTCAGCGGTCGCGGTGTATTACGTGATGATCGTGACCGTGTTCGGCTGGCTGTTTCACTGGCTCGAACAGCACCTGGAGCTGAACAACCGCAAGCCGCAAACCCTCGACGACAGCGCCCTCACTCGCCTGCGCTCGAGCCTGGTGGCGCAGGCGGTCAAGGCTCGTCAGCCAGACGCCGGGCCAGGTTCGGCGCCTGCCTTGCAGTTGGTGAACATTCATAAAAGCTACGGCCACCACGAGGTGCTCAAGGGCATCAGCCTGGACGTAAATCCGGGTCAGGTGATCTCGATCATCGGCCCGTCGGGCTCGGGCAAGACCTCGCTGATCCGCACCGTGAACAGCCTGGAAAGCATCGACAAGGGCGAGATCATTCTCTTCGGCGAAGGCTTCATTCACGCCGGTGACAGCCCTAACGCGCCGCAGATCCGCCGGGGCGTGCAGCGCATCGGCATGGTGTTCCAGAACTTCAACCTGTTCCCTCATCGCACCATCCTCGACAACGTCACCCTCGCGCCGCGCTACCACGGTCGCGATAAGGCCATCAGCGAACAGCGCGCCTACGCCCTGCTGGACAAGGTCGGCCTGCTGGCCCACGCGCACAAATACCCGCATCAGCTTTCCGGCGGTCAGCAGCAGCGCGTGGCGATTGCCCGCGCGCTGGCGATGGACCCGCAGATCATGCTGTTCGACGAACCGACCTCGGCGCTGGATCCGGAGCTGGTGGGCGACGTGCTCAAGGTCATTGGCGACCTGGCCAAGGAAGGCATGACCATGCTCATCGTCACCCACGAAATGGACTTCGCCCTGTCGATTTCCGACCGGGTGATCTTCATGGAAAACGGCGTGGTGCAGGTCGACGCCTCACCGCAGACCATCCTCGCCGACCAGTGCGGCGAGCGGGTGCGCAAGTTCATGGGCCTGGACAGCGCGGCCACTCAACCGGAGCCCGTGCGCAAGGAAGCGTGAGCGGCGAGCTTGGATCGACACCAGATCCCTGTGGGAGCAAGCTCACTCCCACCGTTCAGGTATCAGACCCGGGATACGACTCATCAAGGAAACAGTAGGGGGCTGCAGACCCGCGCCTCACAACGCCAACATCAACCCACTCAACCGCTTCACCTTGCGCCGTAGCGCTTCTTCGAACACGCCCTGACGCGGTTCGATCAGGCTGAACCACTGCTTGGCGCGGGTGATGCCGGTGTAGATCAACTCCTTGGTCAGCACCGGGTTCAATGCCTCGGGCAAGATCAACGCCGTGTGGGCAAACTCCGAGCCCTGTGATTTGTGCACGGTCATGGCGTACACCGTTTCCACATCGTTAAGCCGGCTCGGCAGCACAAAGCGCACGCCGCCCTCGCCATCGTTACGCGGAAAGGCAACGCGCAAGGCCGTGCGGTTTTCCTCGACCGGCCCTTCCGGCAAACGCAGCGCAATGCCGATGTCGCCGTTCATCAAACCCAGCCCGTAATCGTTTCGTGTCATCAGCACCGGACGGCCTTCGTACCACTGTTGATCGCTCTCGATCAAATCGGCAGCAAACAGCGTCTGGGTGATGCGCTGATTCAACCCCTCAACGCCCCACGGCCCTTTGCGCACGGCACACAGCAACTGGAACTCATCGAAGGCGCTGAGCACTCCGCGGGCCCACTCGACACACCGCGGGTCTTCGATGGACGTGAGGTCCTGTGGCCGCTGCGCGCGCATCAGGCTCAGATAGTGGCGGTAGCCTTGAGGCCCATCGCTGTGGCCGTCGAGCAACAGCCGCGACAACGCGCGATCCTGCTCGCCCTTGAGCACCAGCGAATACAGATCCTTGTAGCCGCCCTCGACCAGCAGCGAGCGCGCATCCTGATCCTGCTGCTGGTTGACCAATTTGGCCAACTGACCAATGCCGCTGCCCGCCACAAAACGTCGGGAGTGGCGCAACATCACCACTTGCTGGGCCAACGCGTGACGCTGATTATCGCCCTGCTGCAGGCCGCTCTTGCTCAGGTCCTCACCACTGACCGAGCCAAGCCACGCCTGGGTTTCGGCGCTGTACATGCCCGCTTCGGCGTCGCGACACAGATCGCCCAGCACCGCACCGGCTTCCACCGAGGCCAGCTGATCCTTGTCACCGAGCAGCACCATGCGCGCGTGTGGCGGCAAGGCGTCGAGGAGGTTGGCCATCATCTCCAGGTCGATCATCGACGCCTCGTCGACCACCAATACGTCCAGCGGCAACGGGTTACCCGCGTGGTGACGGAAGTGCCGCGTGCCGGGCCGACTGCCGAGCAGGCGGTGCACGGTGGTCACGTCGCTGGGGATTTTCTGCCGCACATCTTCGGGCACCTTGAGGGTTTGCACCTGATGACTGATGGACTCGGTCAGCCGCGCCGCTGCTTTGCCGGTCGGGGCGGCCAGACGAATGCGCAGCGGCTTGCCCCGCTCCACTGCAGGCGATTGCAGCAGCGCCAACAGACGCACGACCGTGGTGGTTTTGCCGGTGCCGGGCCCGCCGGTAATGATGCTGAACGCGCCGCGGGTGGCGAGGGCGCAGGCGAGTTTCTGCCAGTCGATCAGCGCATCGGGCGCCGTGCTGGCAGCGCCGAACAACGCATCCAGGCGTTGCGGCAGATCGCTCGGCGCAGGTTCTGCCTGGGCGAGCCTGCGATGCAAGGCAGCATCGATCCGGCGCTCGTAGGTCCAGTAGCGGCGCAGGTACAGGCGACGGTCCGACAGCACCAAGGGCTTCTGCGCGGCTGCCTCGCTGTTATCCCCCGCCTCGGCGACCAGCAGACTATCCGCCAGGGCCTGACACCAGGTCGCGCCATCCAGCGCCTTGAGCAGCGCGGAAGGCAGCAGCATCGGCGTCGACAGCACATCGCCTTCGGGCGGCAACGACAGCGCGAAGTCGGGCTCTTTGAGGGTCTCAAAGAGGTCGAGGCAGACATGCCCATGCCCCAGCTGATGGCTGGTCAAGGCCGCTGCCAGCAACACCAGCGAATCAGCCGCCGGATCGAGGTCCGCCAGAAACGCCACGAAAGCCTTGTCCAGCGCCCGCAGCCAGCCGCGCTCGACCCAGCGCTCCAGCAGCAATAACAGATCGTCCACGCGACTCAGGGG
>CAURWS010000582.1:0-3467 GCA_963528485.1 uncultured Pseudomonas sp.
TCGAGTGCGTGTTCGGCGTCGACGAACGCACAGGTGGCGCCCATCTTTTGAGCTTCGGCGATGACCGACAGGGTCATGGTGGTTTTACCGGAAGACTCAGGACCGTAGATTTCAACGATCCGGCCTTTTGGCAGGCCGCCGATACCCAGTGCGATATCGAGACCCAGAGAGCCGGTGGAGATAGCAGGAATAGCCTGGCGGTCGTGGTCGCCCATGCGCATGACGGCGCCTTTGCCGAACTGACGCTCGATCTGACCCAAGGCCGCAGCCAAGGCTTTCTTCTTGTTGTCGTCCATTGAAGTCCTCTCGTAATCGGTTAGGCCTGACGGCCGATATAACTGTATAAGTAGCCAGTATTATTCCACAGGGTTGAGCGCGCGCCTACCCCCGATTTGGTATTTCTCCGCGTGTGAGTCGGATCAGCCCCTCTAGAGCGGCCTTCACCGTTTGTCGGCGCACGGCATCGCGGTCTCCGGCGAACTGAAAGCGCTCGGCAATCAGACGCTCGGCCGCGCCCCAGCAGATCCACACAGTGCCCACCGGCTTCTCTGCCGAACCGCCATCGGGGCCAGCCACGCCGCTGACCGCAACGGAATAAAGAGCTGTGCTGTGGGACTGCGCGCCCCGGGCCATGGCCTCGACCACCTCCCGACTGACGGCGCCCACCTGATCGAACAGCGCTTCAGGCACGTCCAGCTGTTGGGTTTTCTGGCGATTGGAATAGGTGACGTAACCGGCTTCGAACCAGGCCGAGCTGCCGGGAATGCGGGTAATGGCTTCAGCGATGCCGCCGCCGGTGCAGGACTCGGCCGTGCTGACCTGCGCCTGCACGTCGAGCAGGCGCTGGCCCAAAGTGACAGCCAGTTGCGTGATGTCGTCCACAGGAAGTCTCCGTAAAGTTCGAGCGATGGGCACACGCTACACGAGCGCCGCTCATGCGCAAGACAGGACGCGGCCAGGATCACTGCCGCGCCTGCGAGGATGGGCTATGCAGGCTCCTGTTGCTGCACAGACTCTGGCTGTTTTTCAGGTGTCGGTTTTGCTCGTGGGCAAGGAGGCCGAACCGTTTCAACGATGGTTTCTCGAGGACGCTGGCGGGCTTCTTCCAGCGTGATGAAGCGTCCGTTGGTTGAGTCCCTTCCGCGTTTGCGTCGCATATGACTGTCCTTTTTCAAATGCCGGCGCCGAATCGGCCGGCGACGTCGAACAGCCTAGCCAGCTCGTCTCGCGTTATGAAGGCCTGGAAACGCGCAGTGACGATTAAGGCGATCCTGCGGCCCGCGAACGCGCGTGGTAACCTTGCCGCCATCGCAAAAGCAATCGGATCTGACGTCGGCCCACGTAGGCGTGTTCCACGCGGCTCTCCCCATTTTTGCCCCAATCTTCCAACGAATTTGCCTAAACAACTGATGAATAAAGCAATTTCCGACCTCTCTTCGCACACCCCCATGATGCAGCAATACTGGAAGCTGAAGAATCAGCATCCAGACCAGTTGATGTTCTACCGCATGGGCGACTTCTACGAGATCTTCTACGAAGACGCGAAAAAAGCCGCGAAACTCCTGGATATCACCCTGACCGCCCGCGGCCAGTCGGCGGGCCAGAGCATCCCCATGTGCGGCATCCCGTATCACGCCGCCGAGGGCTATCTGGCCAAGCTGGTCAAACTGGGCGAGTCGGTGGTCATCTGCGAGCAGATCGGCGACCCGGCCACCAGTAAAGGCCCGGTCGAACGCCAGGTGGTACGCATCATCACGCCGGGCACGGTGAGTGATGAGGCGTTGATGGATGAGCGCCGCGACAACCTGATCGCTGCCGTGCTGGGCGATGAGCGCCTGTTCGGCCTGGCCGTGCTGGACATCACCAGTGGCAATTTCAGCGTTCAGGAGATCAAGGGTTGGGAGAATCTGCTGGCCGAGCTTGAGCGTATCAACCCGGTTGAATTGCTGATTCCTGACGATTGGCCACAGGGGCTGCCGGCCGAAAAACGCCGTGGCGCGCGCCGTCGTGCGCCATGGGACTTCGAGCGCGATTCGGCGCACAAAAGTTTGTGTCAGCAGTTTTCCACCCAAGACCTCAAGGGTTTTGGCTGCGAAACCCTGACCCTGGCCATCGGTGCTGCCGGCTGCCTGCTGGGTTACGCCAAGGAAACCCAGCGCACCGCCCTGCCCCACCTGCGCAGCCTGCGTCACGAGCGCATGGATGACACGGTGATCCTCGACGGCGCCAGCCGCCGCAACCTGGAGCTGGACACCAATCTGGCGGGCGGGCGCGACAATACCCTTCAATCGGTCATGGACCGCTGCCAGACCGCCATGGCCACGCGCCTGCTGACCCGCTGGCTGAACCGCCCATTGCGCGACCTGAATGTGCTGCAAGCCCGTCAGGAGTCGATCGGGTGTTTCCTCGAACGCTATCGTTTCGAAAACCTGCAGCCGCAGCTCAAGGAAATCGGCGATCTGGAGCGGATTCTCGCGCGGATCGGCCTGCGCAACGCCCGTCCTCGGGACCTGGCGCGTCTGCGAGACGCTCTCGGTGCCTTGCCGGAGTTGCAACTGGCGCTGGCCGAACTCGAAGCCCCGCACATTCAGCAATTGGCCAAGACCACCAGCACGTATCCGGAACTGGCCGACCTGCTGCAACGGGCCATTATCGACAACCCGCCAGCGGTGATCCGCGACGGCGGCGTGTTGAAAACCGGTTACGACGGCGAACTGGACGAACTGCTGTCGCTGAGCGAGAACGCCGGTCAGTTTCTGATCGATCTCGAAACCCGGGAAAAAGCCCGCACCGGCCTGGCCAACCTCAAGGTAGGTTACAACCGCGTTCACGGCTACTTCATCGAACTGCCGAGCAAACAGGCCGAGCAAGCGCCCGCCGACTACATTCGTCGCCAGACGCTCAAAGGCGCCGAGCGCTTCATCACGCCTGAGCTCAAAGAGTTCGAAGACAAGGCGCTGTCGGCCAAGAGCCGTGCGCTGGCGCGGGAAAAAATGCTTTACGAAGCATTGCTGGAGGACCTCATCGGTCATCTGGCGCCGCTGCAGGACACCGCTGCCGCGCTCGCCGAACTCGACGTGCTGAGCAACCTGGCCGAGCGCGCCCTGAATCTGGACCTGAACCGCCCGCGCTTCACCGACGAGCCGTGCATGCGCATCGAGCAGGGTCGTCATCCGGTGGTCGAGCAGGTGCTGACCTCGCCCTTCGTGGCCAACGATCTGGACCTGAACGACAACACTCGCATGCTGGTGATCACAGGTCCCAACATGGGCGGTAAATCCACCTACATGCGTCAGACCGCCTTGATTGTGCTGCTGGCGCACATCGGCAGCTTCGTGCCGGCCGCCAGCTGCGAGCTTTCGTTGGTGGACCGCATCTTCACCCGTATCGGTTCGAGCGATGACCTGGCCGGTGGCCGCTCGACGTTCATGGTGGAAATGAGCGAAACCGCGAACATTCTGCACAAC
>CAURWS010000583.1:0-3461 GCA_963528485.1 uncultured Pseudomonas sp.
CATTCAAGCTATTTGTGCACAAGCCCATGAATCTGATGGTTTTTTGATCAAAACCCGCAAAGCCTTGATAGCAAAGGGCTGCAGGGCGGTATCCGCAGGTTATCCACAGGCAGGTTCATGTAAAAACTGGATAACTGCGCCGCGCGTCAGTCCTCTGTTTTCAACGTCAACTCGACCATTAAATCATCCGCCAGGGTTTCCAGGCGCTTCTGCAATACGTCCAGCGACAACGTCTGCGGCAAGCCCAGCAACGCATTGGCGCGAAACAGCAGCTCGCTGCTCATGGGCGCAGGCTCGACGTTGGTCACCAATCGCTCAACGTTGACCCCCTGCTCGGTCAGCAAACGCGAGACATCCCGCACGATGCCGGGACGGTCGGTGCCTACCAGCTCCATGTTGATCGGCTTCCAGTCGCAGGCGGTCTCGCTGCCGATTTCGGCGAACTGCACGCGAATACCATGGGCCGATAAACCTTGTAGGGCATCCTTTAATTCATCGTGGGCTTGTGCGGGAGCGCCCACGCGAAGAATCCCCGCGAACTGCCCGGCCATGTGAGTCATGCGGCTTTCCAGCCAATTGCCACCGTGATTTGCGATGGTGGCTGCGATCTGTTCGACCTGGCCCGGTTTGTCAGGGGCAAATACGGTGACGATGAGATGATCCACGGTCGACTCCTTTTGTTTTACGGGTCCGCAGGCCGGATTCCGGCGCCTGCACGGCTGTCGGGCAAGTATAGGCAAGAGCTCGCCCGGCGCCCGGATGCTTCCTGAGGAAACAATTTGTGTACGACTTTGATAATTCTCTGGAACAATTCACAGGTTTTTTGAGAACATCCGTAACCCCGACGTGACTGAACGTGAAAATCCAGTCGCTCGGTGACATATTTAGTCTGATTTTCACGCCGCGACTCATCATGTAGTATTCCGCCGCGTTCACTACATAACGTTGGGAAGATGCCTGACCCAGCATCGCCGCTTATCGAAACCTGTTGCGCAAAGCGCACGACGTCTTTTCCTTCAGGTATTCCGGCCCCGGCCCAGCCGTCCGAACGGGCATGTTCTGGCAAGGGTGAGCAGCGATGTCGATGGCTTAAACAAGAAAGCGCTATAAAGCGCAGATAGCTGAGCAGAGTGAGGCAAGCAATGACTGAACACGTTCAAGTCGGTGGCCTTCAGGTCGCCAAAGTCCTTCTGGATTTCGTGAACAACGAAGCCCTCCCAGGCACCGGCATTCAGGCCGACGCATTCTGGACCGGTGCCGACAAGCTCATCCACGAGCTGGCGCCGAAGAACAAAGCCCTGCTCGCCAAACGTGACGACTTCCAGGCGCGCATCGATGCCTGGCACCAGTCCAATGCCGGCAAGGCCCACGACGCCACGGCATACAAGGCTTTCCTGCAGGAAATCGGTTATCTGCTGCCAGAAGCGGCGGACTTCCAGATCACGACGCAAAACGTCGACGAAGAAATCGCCTCCATGGCCGGCCCGCAACTGGTGGTCCCGGTGATGAACGCCCGCTTCGCGCTGAACGCCTCGAACGCCCGCTGGGGTTCGCTGTACGACGCGCTGTACGGGACCGACGCCATCCCTGAAGCGGGCGGCGCTGAAAAAGGCAAAGGGTACAACAAGGTGCGCGGCGACAAGGTCATCGCCTTCGCCCGCGCCTTCCTCGACGAAGCGGCGCCACTGGCCGCTGGCTCCCATGTCGACTCCACCAGCTACAAGATCGTCGACGGCGTGCTGATCGCCGGTTTGAAGGGCGGCAGCAATACCGGCCTGCGTGACGACGCGCAGCTGATGGGCTTTCAGGGCGACGCCTCGGCACCGACCGCCATCCTGCTCAAGCACAACGGCCTGCACTTCGAAATCCAGATCGACGCCAGCAGCCCTGTCGGCCAGACCGACGCGGCGGGCGTCAAAGACGTGCTGATGGAAGCCGCGCTGACCACCATCATGGACTGCGAAGACTCCATCGCCGCCGTCGATGCCGACGACAAAGTCGTGGTCTACCGCAACTGGCTGGGCCTGATGAAAGGCGATCTGTCCGAAGAGGTCTCCAAGGGCGGCGCGAGCTTCACCCGCACCATGAACCCGGACCGCGTCTACACCTCGCCAAAGGGCGAACCCGTGACGCTGCACGGCCGCTCGCTGCTGTTCGTGCGCAACGTCGGTCACCTGATGACCATCGATGCCATCCTCGACAACCAAGGCAATGAAGTGCCGGAAGGCATTCTCGACGGCCTGCTGACCAGCCTTGCGGCGATTCACAACCTCAAAGGCAACACCTCGCGCGCCAACAGCCGCAAGGGTTCGCTGTACATCGTCAAACCGAAGATGCACGGCCCGGAAGAAGCGGCGTTCACCCACGAGCTGTTCAGTCGCATCGAAGACGTGCTGAGCCTGCCGCGCAACACGCTGAAAGTCGGGATCATGGACGAGGAACGCCGCACCACGGTCAACCTCAAGGCCTGCATCCAGGCGGCCAGCGAGCGCGTGGTGTTCATCAACACCGGCTTCCTCGACCGCACCGGCGATGAAATCCACACCTCCATGGAAGCCGGCCCCGTCGTGCGCAAGGCGCAGATGAAGGCTGAGAAGTGGATCGGCGCGTACGAAAACTCCAACGTCGATATCGGCCTCAAATGCGGCCTGCAAGGGCGCGCGCAGATCGGCAAAGGCATGTGGGCCATGCCGGATTTGATGGCCGCGATGCTGGAACAGAAAATCGCCCACCCGCTGGCCGGTGCCAACACCGCCTGGGTGCCGTCGCCGACCGCAGCCGCGCTGCACGCCCTGCACTACCACAAGGTCGACGTGTTCGCGCGCCAGGCCGAACTGGCTCAGCGTGCGCCGGCATCGGTCGATGACATCCTGACCATCCCGCTGGCGCCGAACACGAACTGGACCCCTGAAGAGATTCAGAACGAGCTGGACAACAACTCTCAGGGCATCCTCGGTTACGTGGTGCGCTGGATCGATCAGGGCGTGGGGTGCTCGAAGGTGCCTGACATCAACGATGTGGGCCTGATGGAAGACCGCGCGACCCTGCGCATCTCCAGCCAGCACATCGCCAACTGGCTGCGTCATGGCGTGGTCAACGAGCAGCAGGTGATGGACAGCCTCAAGCGCATGGCGCCGGTGGTGGATCGCCAGAACGCCAGCGACGCGCTGTATCGCCCATTGGCGCCGGACTTCGACAGCAACATTGCCTTCCAGGCAGCGGTCGAACTGGTGATCGAAGGCACCAGGCAGCCGAACGGCTACACGGAGCCGGTGCTGCATCGCCGTCGCCGTGAGTTCAAGGCGAAGAACGGCCTGTAAACCGGCCACAAAAAAAGGCGGTGAGTCTCAGGACACACCGCCTTTTTTATTTGATCGAGTAGCACACCGATGATCACTGTAGAAGCGCGCTTGCCCGCGATGGTGGCCCATCAGCAGCATCTGCGGTGACAGGCACAATAC
>CAURWS010000584.1:0-3461 GCA_963528485.1 uncultured Pseudomonas sp.
CGAGGGCCGGCGTTGAGGTCTACAGGGTGACCCCGTCTGCCGTTTTTTTCTGTGGGTTGTTTTTTGGCTAGGTGCTGAGCACCGAGCAGCACCCGGACGCTGACAAGCTGCGTGTGTGCCAGGTCAGCAATGGCTCGGAAACCTTGCAGGTGGTCTGTGGTGCGCCGAACGTGCGCCCCGGCCTGAAAATTCCGTTCGCCATGATCGGCGCGGAGTTGCCGGGCGACTTCAAGATCAAGAAGGCCAAGCTGCGCGGCGTCGAGTCCAACGGCATGCTGTGCTCGCAAGCCGAGCTGCAAGTGGGTGAGGGCAACGACGGTTTGATGGAGCTGCCGGCCGACGCGCCTGTGGGCAAGGATTTCCGTGCCTGGCTGGAGCTGGACGACGCGAGCATCGAAGTCGACCTGACACCAAACCGTGGTGACTGCCTGTCGGTTGCTGGTCTGGCCCGTGAAGTCGGCGCGCTGTACGACGCCAAGGTCACACGTCCGGCGGTGGCTGAAGTCCCAGCCGTACACGATGAAGTGCGTCCGGTTGAGGTGCTGGCTCCAGTGGCCTGCCCGCGTTATCTGGGTCGTGTGATCCGTAACGTCGACCTGTCGCGTCCGACCCCGCTGTGGATGGTCGAGCGTCTGCGCCGTTCCGAAGTGCGCAGCATCGATGCCGCTGTCGACATCACCAACTACGTCATGCTGGAGCTAGGTCAGCCGCTGCACGCGTTCGACCTCGCCGAAATCAACGGCGGCATTCGCGTGCGGATGGCCGAAGAGGGCGAGAAGCTGGTGCTGCTCGACGGTCAGGAAGTCAGCCTGCGTGCTGATACCCTGGTTATTGCAGACCATCAACGCGCATTGGCCATCGCCGGCGTGATGGGCGGGGAGCACAGTGGTGTCGATACCGCGACCACTCGCGATATCTTCCTCGAAAGCGCGTTCTTCGATCAGATCGCCGTCGCTGGCAAGGCCCGTTCCTACGGCCTGCACACTGACGCGTCGCACCGCTACGAGCGTGGCGTCGACTGGCAACTGGCCCGTGAAGCCATGGAGCGCGCCACTGGCCTGCTGCTTGAAATCACCGGCGGTGAAGCCGGTCCGATCATCGAGACCGTCAGCGAACAGCACCTGCCGTCTATCGCCCCGGTTGTACTGCGCGCCGATCGTATCGAGCAAATGCTCGGCATGACGATGGATGCCGCCGAAGTCGAGCGTCTGCTGACCGCGTTGGGTCTGAAGGTGTCCTGCGAAGTGGCCGGTCAATGGCGCGTGGAAGTGCCAAGCCATCGCTTCGATATCAGCCTGGAAGTGGACCTGATCGAAGAGCTGGCGCGCCTGTACGGTTACAACCGCCTGCCGGTTCGTTACCCGCAAGCCCGTCTGGCCCCGCAAGCCAGCCCTGAAGCGCGCGGCGATCTGCCTGCGCTGCGCCGTCTGCTGGTGGCTCGCGGCTATCAGGAAGCGATCACCTACAGCTTCATCGATCAGAAGTGGTTCGAGCTGTTCAATCCGGGTGCCGAGCCGCTGCTGCTGGCGAACCCGATTTCCGCTGACATGGCGGCCATGCGCTCGTCGCTGTGGCCCGGCCTGGTCAAGGCGCTGCAGCACAACCTCAATCGTCAGCAGGATCGCGTACGCCTGTTCGAAAGTGGCCTGCGTTTCGTGGGTCAACTGGACGGTTTGAAACAAGAGCCTATGCTGGCAGGTGTGATCTGCGGCACTCGCTTGCCGGAAGGCTGGGCGCAAGGCCGTGATAGCGTGGATTTCTTCGACGTCAAGGCTGACGTGGAAGCAGTGCTGGGCTTCACCGGTGCACTGGATGATTTCCGTTTCGTACCGGGCAAACATCCAGCCTTGCACCCTGGCCAGACCGCGCGCATCGAGCGCGATGGACGCGAAGTCGGTTACATCGGCTCGCTGCACCCTGAACTGGTCAAGACCCTGGGTCTGGACCGCGCGGTGTTCGTTTTCGAGTTGGTGCTGGCTGAAGTGGTTGAAGGGCGTCTGCCGACATTCCACGAGTTGTCGCGCTTCCCGGAAGTACGCCGCGACCTGGCATTGCTGGCCGATCGCGACGTTGCCGCCACTGCCGTACTGGACGTAATTCGTGAAAATGCAGGGCAATGGCTGACAGACCTCAGGCTATTTGATGTTTATCAGGGTAAAGGCATTGATCCGCATAGAAAAAGCCTTGCAGTTGGCTTGACCTGGCAACATCCATCGCGCACTCTTACTGACGATGAGGTAAACGCTTCGACGCAGCAAATTCTCACCTCGCTTGAGGAAAGGTTAAACGCCACGTTAAGGAAGTAGCGTATGGGGGCTCTGACGAAAGCTGAGATGGCCGAACGTCTGTACGAAGAGCTAGGCCTGAATAAACGAGAAGCCAAGGAACTGGTTGAGCTGTTCTTTGAGGAAATCAGGCACGCTCTGGAGGATAACGAGAAGTTCAAATTGTCCGGATTCGGAAATTTCGACCTGCGAGATAAACGCCAGCGACCGGGTCGAAATCCCAAGACAGGGGAAGAAATTCCGATTACAGCTCGCCGTGTGGTCACCTTTCGCCCAGGGCAGAAACTGAAGGCCCGAGTTGAGGCTTATGCTGGAACCAAGTCATAACGACGAGCTACCGCCCATTCCAGGCAAACGCTACTTCACCATCGGTGAAGTCAGCGAGCTCTGCGCGGTCAAACCGCACGTTCTGCGTTATTGGGAGCAGGAGTTTCCTCAGCTCAACCCGGTCAAGCGCCGCGGAAACCGCCGGTATTATCAGCGACAGGACGTACTGATGATCCGGCAGATTCGCGCGCTGCTGTACGATCAGGGTTTCACCATTGGCGGCGCGCGTTTGCGCATGTCCAGTGATGAGGTCAAGGATGATTCCCTGCAATACAAACAGCTGATCAAGCAGATGATCACCGAGCTGGAAGACGTTTTGGTAGTTTTGCATACGTGATATGCAGATCAAAATACTTCCATCTTTCAGTTGCTTAGGGTATATTCCTCGACGCTTTCGCAAGAAGCCCAAACAGATTCACGCCTAGTCGGGGCGTAGCGCAGTCCGGTAGCGCACTAGCATGGGGTGCTAGGGGTCGAGTGTTCGAATCACTCCGTCCCGACCATATTTTGTAAAGGGAATCAGCCACTTACAGGCTTGATTCCCTTTTTCATTTTTGGCCCGCGCAAAATCCGCGCAAAACTGGCGCAAAACTATCCGGCGATTTCGCTGATATCGAGGTCCGGAACTGCGTCTGACCAGACCACTTCCGCATGGTCCTTCTGGTAGTTTTTGGTCATCTCCTCGCTGGCGTGGCCGGCGATCTTCTGCCCATCCTTTCCGGCTTTTTTGTACAGGTGCAGCGATAGCGCCCTGACCTCATGGAAGCCCGGCATCTCTTCTTCCTTCCATCCCTTGTAACAATCTGCCGCTTCGCGCGCCTCCTTGAAAGCCCTGGTCAGATACAGCTC
>CAURWS010000585.1:0-3458 GCA_963528485.1 uncultured Pseudomonas sp.
ACCCTGGACGGCGCCAACGTGGAGATGAGCGAGCAGGTCGGGCTTGAACACATGTTCATCTTCGGCATGACGTCCCAGGAAGTCGAAGCGCGCAAACATGCCGGCGAGTTCAACGCCCATGGCGACATCGCCTCGTCGCCGCGTCTGAACGATGTGCTGCAGGCCATTCGTGGCGGGGTGTTCTCACCGGATGATCCATATCGCTACGCCGGCCTGATCGAGCAATTGATCAACTACGACCGCTTCTTCGTCTGTGCGGATTTCGAATCGTACTGGGCGGCCCAGGCCCGGGTCGAACAGCGCTGGCACGACACCCAGCAATGGTGGCGCTCGGCAGTGCTCAACACGGCGCGCATGGGCTGGTTCTCCTCGGACCGGACCATCCGCGAGTACGCGAACGAGATCTGGCAGGCGCTGGATTGAGGTAAGCGTAAAGGCGAAATTGCCCCATTGTGGGGGCCAGAGTGGTGGCGCTACACCTTGCTGGCGAAGGCGTTAGGTCAGACACCACATCGGTGAATGACACACCGCTTTCGCCAGCAAGCCGGCTCCCACAGGGATTGAGTGAGCCTCACAGACAGGGTGTGGCTCACACCCCCGACACAAATTGTTTCCTCTTCTCCTGTGCCCGATATACTCCTGACCATCGCCGGTCAACGGCTGGGTAGGGATGTCGTCGCGTGCAATGGATTCTTTTGCTGGTGGGTCTGTTCTTCGGTGCAGTGCTCGACGAATCGCTGCTGGGCGGTGCTGTCGGCGCGGCGGTTGGCCTTGCCCTGGGCTTGAGCTTTCGCTTGTCATCGCTGGCTCGCCAGACGAGCGAACAAACAGCCGAACTGGCCAAGACCCGGCTCGACCTGCAAGCCCTTCAACTGCGCCTGAGCCAATTGGACTCCGCCGCCACGCAACTCCCGGACGCGCCTGCCCCGGCCCCACTGGTCATCGAGCCTGTCGCCGACACTGGCCCCGAGCTGCTCTGGGACCTCCCAGACCTGGAAGCTGCCGAAACGCAACCCGGCACCGATTCCGAATGGCGCCGCCCACCCGAGGCACCTCAAACTGCGCGCCCTGCAGCCGCCTATCACGCCGAGCCCCATCTGTTCGACAACCTGCTGGGTCGTGCCAAAGACTGGCTGCTGGGCGGCAACACTGTCCTGCGCGTGGGCGTGGTTCTGCTGTTTCTCGGCCTGGCATTTTTGCTGCGCTACGCCACCGAAGGCATGGTGGTGCCCATCGAAGCCCGTTACGCCGGGGTCGCAGTGGCGGCACTCGCATTGTTGGGGCTGGGCTGGTGGCTGCGGCAGCGCAATGAATCCTTCGCCCTGATGCTGCAAGGCACAGGCGTTGCGGTGCTCTACCTCACGGTCTTCGCGGCGATGAAAGTCCACACCCTGCTCGCCCCCGGCATGGCCTTCAGCCTGTTGGTCGCGGTGACGGTGTTCTCGGCCATTCTCGCGCTGACGCAAAACTCCCTGGCGCTGGCCTGCGTCGCGGCGCTCGGCGGTTTCGCGGCGCCGCTGCTGACGTCCTCCGGCGAAGGCAGCCATGTCGCGTTGTTCAGTTATTTCGCGCTGCTCAACGGCGGAATTTTCGCCATCGCCTGGTTCAAGGCCTGGCGCCCGCTGAACCTGATCGGCTTTGTCGGCACCTTCGGTATCGGCTGCGCCTGGGGCTTGAAGTCCTACACGCCGGCGTTGTTCTGGAGCACCGAGCCGTTCCTGATTCTGTTCTTCCTGATGTATCTGGCCATCGGCCTGCTGTTCGCCCGACGCAAACTTCAGGAGCACGCCAACGGCCCCGAAAACGACAGCCGCGAAGCCGTTTTGCGCTGGTCGGCGAAGCAAAGCCACTATGTCGACGGCAGCCTGCTGTTTGGCACACCCATCGCCGGCTTCGGCCTGCAATACGCCATCGTCCAGCACATCGAATTTGGCGCCGCGTTCAGCGCATTGCTGATGGGCCTTTTATATATGGGTATCGCGCGGGTGCTCGCCGGGCGCGCATCCTCTGCCCACACGACGAGCCGCACGTTACTGCTGGTGGAAACCTGCCTGTCGCTTGGCGTGGTGTTCGCGACGGTGGCCATTCCCTTGGGCCTGAGTGCCCGATGGACGACCGTCGCCTGGGCTGTCGAAGGCGCTGCGGTGTTCTGGCTGGGTATGCGTCAAAAGCGTTTGCTGGCGCGGTTTTTCGGGCTGTTGTTGCAGCTGGGCGCGGGCTTTGCGTTTCTGGGGCTGGTCGGACGCTGGGCGACGTGGAGCGACGGGCCGACCTTCAATCACGGCGACTTCTGGACGCCATTGATCATCTCCCTCGCGGGCCTGATCAGCGCGCTGATCGTCGAGCGCATCGGCACGTTGCGCCTGGCCATCAGCGAGCGCGTGTTGCAGCCATCGCTGCTGATCTGGGGCGCGTTGTGGTGGTCGGTGGCGCTCTGCGTCAGCACCCATTACGTGCCAGGCTTCCAGGAGATCCCGACGCTGCTGTTGCTCGGAGCAATCAGCGTCGGTCTGTGGACAGTCGCCTCAACGCGCCTGCAATGGGCAGGTCTGGCGCAACTGTGCACCTTGCTGACTCCGGCCAGCTTCGTGCTGTTAGGGCTGATGCTGTTCAACCCGTACTACCACCCCGCCGCCGATTGGGGCTGGCTGGGCTGGCTTGCCGTGTTCGCGGCGCACCTGATTTCGCTCAAGCGGCTGGACGCCCTGTTGCTCCCGCACCTGCGCAGCGCGGCGCATGTGCTGGGTTGCTGGCTGATCATCGGCGTCTTGTCGCTGGAATTGCGTTACGGCCTGCTGTTGCTGTCCGAGTCCTACAACGCCTGGCGCTGGCTGGGCTGGGCGTTGCTGCCAAGCCTGTATCTGCTGGCGATGACGGCACCACGCAACTGGCTTTGGCCGATCAGCGCCTACTCCCGCGAATACCGGGTTTGGGCCGCTGCGCCACTGGCAGTGCTGATGCTGGCGTGGTTCTGGCTGGCCAACAGCTTCAGCGAAGGCGCTGCCGATCCGCTGCCCTACATTGCGCTGATCAACCCGCTGGAGCTGGGGCTGCTGATCGCCCTCGCAGGCGTTTTCAGCTGGACGCGTCAGCAACTGCCGCAGTTGGGCCTCAGCCCTGAATCCGCGCGCAAAGCCGCGCTGGTGATCGCCGCAGCCTCGCTGTTTGCGCTGATTACCGCGATGGTCACCCGCACCGCGCACCACTGGGCGGGCGTGGCCTGGGACGCCGAAGCGCTGTTCGAATCGATGCGCGTGCAGGCAGGTCTGTCCATCGTCTGGACCCTCACGGCACTGGCCTTGATGATCGGCGGTCACATGCGCGCACGCCGTGATCTGTGGATTGTCGGCGCGGCGTTGATCGGGGTGGTGGTCGCCAAATTGTTCTTCGTCGAGCTGAGCAATCGCGGCGGGCTGGAGCGAATCGTGTCGTTCATCGGCGTTGGCATTCTTTTGCTT
>CAURWS010000586.1:0-3452 GCA_963528485.1 uncultured Pseudomonas sp.
AACCGCCACAGGTGTCGATGGAAGTGTCCAATGCGCTGCAACCGATCATCGCGGCGCTGCCGGCCGGCTATCAGATCCAGATGGGCGGCAACATCGAGGAATCGCTCAAGGCCAACAACGCCCTGGCGCCGGTGTTCCCGGTGATGTTGCTGTTCACCCTGATCGTGATCATCATCCAGGTGCGCAGCTTCGCCGCCATGACCATGGTGATCCTCACAGCGCCCCTGGGGCTGGTGGGCACGGTGCCGATTCTGCTGTTGTTCCATCAGCCGTTCGGCTTCAACGCCATTCTCGGGCTGATCGGTTTGTCCGGCATTCTGATGCGCAACACGCTGATCCTCATCGGGCAGATCCACACCAACGAGGCTGACGGGCTCGACCCGTATCACGCTGCAGTGGAGGCCACAGTGCAACGGGCGCGGCCGGTGATTCTCACGGCATTGGCGGCGGTGCTGGCGTTCATTCCGCTGACGTTCTCGGTGTTCTGGGGTTCGATGGCCTACACCCTGATCGGCGGCACCGCTGCCGGGACTGCGCTGACGCTGCTGTTCTTGCCGGCGCTGTACGCGATCTGGTTCAAGATCAAGCCACCCAAAACCGGCGCAGATCACGCCGCGGTCAAACACCAGGCGGTGGCGGTCGAAGCCAGCGACGCGTGATCGGGCAAGGCGCTGCCGGCATTGGCAGCGCCTTTTTTGTTCTGTCGCCAACAGGTCAAACACACGGGGCGCGCCTTGATTTGGAGCGCCTTTCATTTCGAGTAGAATGCCCGCCTCAGTCTCCACCCGACGTTCAGGTCCCATGCGCAGCGAATCCGATTCCGACGCCATCTCCCTACCCACCTCCGGCCAGCGTGGCCCCGCCGAGCATGAGCGGCGCACGCAGATCATCGAGGCGGCGGACAGACTGTTTCGCGAATTCGGCTATCGCAAAAGCTCGGTGGCAGACATCAGCAAGGCCATGGGCATTTCCACGGCCTACATCTATCGCTTCTTCACCTCCAAACAGGCCATCGGCGAAGCGCTGTGCGCGGCGACGCTGGAAAAGATGGATGAAGAACTGCAGCTCATCGTTCAGCTCGACCTGTCGCCGACCAAGCGCTTTCGCCTGTTCATGCAGGCAGCGCTGCGGCGCAGCTATGAGCTGTTCGTGGTCGAGCGTGAAGTCAACGACATCGTACTGGCGGCCATGGAAGGCAACTGGTGCACCATCGGCGGTCATCGCGAGCAGCTGCAGGCCATGCTTCAGCAGATCATCGTCGACGGCCGTCAGGCCGGTGAGTTCGAAAAGAAGACGCCGCTGGATGAAGTGACGGACGGTCTTTGCGAGGTGATCCTGCCGTATACCAACGCCCACAGCATGAGCCACCGCTCGTGGGCGGAGCTGGAAAACGGCATGAACGCGGCGACCAATCTGGTCTTGCGCAGCCTGGCGCCCTGATCTGGCGTTACTTTCTCTCACCTGACGCACCGTACGAGTGCACATTCGCCTCGCGCCGCTGTCCATCCGGTATGTATCGCGCGCGTGAGGCAATGACATGTCAACTGATTCCCGTCCGGCCGTACTTGAATTGATCGGCAATACCCCATTGGTGCGCGTCAGTCGCATCGACACCGGTCTGTGTACCCTCTTTCTCAAACTCGAATCCCAGAATCCCGGCGGCTCGATCAAGGACCGCATTGGCCTGGCCATGATCGACGCCGCCGAACGTGACGGCCGCCTGAAACCCGGCGGCACCATCGTCGAGGCCACCGCCGGCAACACCGGGCTGGGCCTTGCGTTGGTGGGCCGGGCCAAGGGCTATCGCGTGGTGCTGGTGGTGCCCGACAAGATGTCCACCGAAAAGGTGCTGCACCTCAAGGCCATGGGCGCCGAGGTGCACATCACTCGCTCCGATGTCGGCAAGGGCCATCCGGAGTACTACCAGGACGTCGCCGCCCGGCTGGCGAGCGACATCCCCGATGCGTTTTTTGCCGACCAGTTTAACAACCCGGCCAACCCGCTGGCCCACGAATGCAGCACCGCACCGGAAATCTGGGCGCAGACCCAGCATGATCTGGACGCCATCGTGGTGGGCGTGGGCTCGGCGGGCACCCTTACCGGCCTGACGCGATTCTTCAAGCGCGTGCAGCCGGACCTGGAGATGGTCCTGGCCGACCCGGTGGGCTCGGTGGTCGCCGAGTACAGCCGCAGCCGCACCCTGCCCACCCCCGGTTCCTGGGCCGTGGAAGGCATCGGTGAGGACTTCATCCCGTCCTTTACCGACCTCTCCACCGTGCGCCACGCCTATTCCATCAGCGACGAGGACAGCTTCGAGCACGCCCGGCAACTGCTGCGCACCGAGGGCATTCTCGGCGGCTCCTCGACCGGCACGTTGCTGGCGGCGGCCTTGCGCTTCTGCCGCGAACAGACCACGCCCAAGCGGGTGGTCAGCTTCGTGTGCGACACCGGCACCCGCTATTTATCCAAGATCTACAATGACCAGTGGATGACCGATCAGGGCCTGCTGCAGCGCACCAAATATGGCGACTTGCGCGACCTGATCGCCCGCCGCTTCGAGGATGGCCGGGTGATCAGCGTCGGCCCGGACGACACCTTGCTCACGGCCTTTCAGCGCATGCGCCTGGCGGATGTTTCACAGTTGCCGGTGCTGCTCGATGGCAAGCAACTGGCAGGCGTGATCGACGAGTCGGACATTCTGATCGGCATGCACCAGGACCCTTCGCATTTCCGCACCTCGGTGGCGAACGTGATGACCGGCAAGCTTGAAACCCTGGGGCCGGACGCAAGCCTGGCCCGGCTTCAGGAAGTGCTCGATCGTGGCCTGGTCGCCATCGTGGCCGACGCCACGGGCTTTCATGGCCTGATCACCCGGGTCGATTTGCTCAACCATTTGCGGAGATCCCTTGCATGACTCAGCACGACAAGCACTCCACGGACCACGCCTTCGCCACCCGCGTGATCCATGCCGGGCAGACGCCGGACCCGACCACCGGCGCGCTGATGCCGCCGATTTATGCCAACTCCACCTACCTGCAAGACAGCCCCGGCGTGCACAAGGGCTTCGACTACGGCCGCTCGCACAACCCGACGCGCTTCGCCCTGGAGCGCTGCGTGGCGGATCTCGAAGGCGGCAGCCAGGCGTTTGCCTTTGCGTCGGGGCTGGCGGCGATTTCTTCAGTGCTGGAATTGCTCGACGCGGGCTCGCACATTTTGTCTGGTGATGACCTGTACGGCGGCACCTACCGCCTGTTCGACAAGGTACGCCAACGCAGCGCCGGGCATCGCTTCAACTTCGTCGACATGACCGACCTGTCGGCCTTCGAGGCGGGGTTGCAGGACGACACGCGGATGATCTGGGTCGAGACCCCGAGCAATCCCCTGCTGCGCCTGACGGATCTGGCCGCCATCGCGCGCATCTGTCGCGATCGGGGCATTATCTGCGTGGCTGA
>CAURWS010000587.1:0-3451 GCA_963528485.1 uncultured Pseudomonas sp.
GTACAGGTCCCGATAACGCTGTACGTCGATCTGCGCATTCTTGAGCAACGCCTGGTTCTGCATCAGCGTGCCCTCGGCCTGTTGCAGGGCGATCTGATAACTGCGCGGGTCGATCACCGCCAACAGGTCGCCAGCCTTCACCTGCTGACCTTCCTGGAAGTTGATCTTGACCAGCTCCCCCGCCACGCGGCTGCGCACGTTGATGGTGTTCAACGCAGTCACGGTGCCCAGTGCCTTGTAGTAGATCGCAAACTCGCCGGTGGTCGCAGGCGCCACGCGCACAGGCACGGGCCCTGTCGACCCGCCGAAGCCCGGACGCGCCGCACCGGCCATTTTACCGGCGCCGCCACTGCGGCTGGCGCCCTTGCGTGGGGCCTCGCCATTTTGAGCGCTGGGCTCGGTTTTATTCGCAGAAGCAGGCCAGTAATGCCAGCAGACACCCGCGACAATCAAGAGAACCAGCAGGCTGATAAGCCAGCGACGGGAGTTACGAGGACCAGACGATTGCATGAATAAATCAACCAGTGTGCGCGTGAGCGTCTTCGGGAGGCTGAACAATAAGCATAGTTACGTGCCAAGCAAAGAGCCTTTACCGGCAATTTACCGAGTGCTTACTTGGGTAAGGTGCTGAACTGCAAATAAAAACGGCCTGATCAGATCAGGCCGTAATGTGTTGCCATGTATTGCCGCAAGCTGGGGTCAATACGCAACCGACAACGTATTACTTCAAAACAGCCAGTGCAGCTTCGTAGTTCGGCTCCTGGCCGATCTCCGGAACCAGTTCGCTGTGCAGGACGGTGTCGTTCTCGTCCAGTACCACCACGGCGCGGGTGGTCAGGCCAACCATTGGGCCGTCAGCGATGGCCACACCGTAGTTCTCCAGGAACTCGGCGCCACGCATGGTGGACAGGTTTTTCACGTTTTCCAGACCTTCAGCGCCGCAGAAACGCGCCTGGGCGAACGGCAGATCGGCGGAAATGCACAGCACCACCGCGTTGTTCAGATCGTTGGCCTGGGCGTTGAACTTGCGCACCGAGGTGGCGCAGGTCGGGGTGTCGACGCTTGGGAAGATGTTCAGCACTTTGCGCTTGCCGGCAAAGGTTTCCAGAGTCACGTCGGACAGGTCACCGCCAACCAGTTTGAAGGCCGGCGCCTTGCTGCCGACTTTTGGCAGTTCGCCGCTGATCTGTACCGGGGAGCCTCTACGAGTCACTTGAGCCATGAGCTGAGTCCTTATTCTTGAGGTTGCAGGTTTGCGATTAAGACCGGAAGTTAACCACGAAACTGAAAAGCCACCTACCGCTATACATGAATTTATTGTCCGTTGTGCTGCCCTGCCAAGGCTTTGTCCAGCAGGCCGGGTCGCGCGCACAGCTCCACCAGCCAGTCGACGAACACCCGCACCCGCCGCGACATCTGCCGATGGGCCGGGTACAGCGCGGTCAAGGGCAAACGGGGCTGCGGACATTCGCTCAACACCTCGATCAGGTCGCCGCGCCGCAACGGTTCTGCAACGTGGTAGTACGGCGTCTGCACCAGGCCGTAGCCCGCGCTGCATGCCGCCAGGTAACCATCGGCGCTGTTGGTGGCCAGGCTCTTGGGCAGGCTCAGTTCCTGCTCCCTGCCCTCGATGACGAATTCCAGACCGTAGCGTTTATGGGTGGTGTTGGAGAAGTATTCGATGACCCTGTGCTGCGCCAGATCCTCCAGGCTCAACGGCGTGCCGTGGCGCTCGAGATAGCCGCGACTGGCGCACACCACCTGACGCATTTGCGCCAGCGGCCGCGCTACCAGCGAGTGATCCAGCGCCTGCCCGCCACGAATCACGCAGTCGAACCCCTCTCGAATCAGGTCCACCGGGCGATCTGTCATGCCCACTTCCAGCTCAAGCCCGGGATAGCGCTCGGTGAACTCGGGCAGCGCCGGCATGAGAATCAGACGCCCGAATCCCGCTGGCATGTCGATTCGAAGTACGCCTTCCGGCGCTTTCGCCACGGAAGAAAACACCGACTCGGTGTCGTCCAGATCATTGAGCAGGCTGACGCAGCGCTGGTAGTAGGCCTGACCGTCCAGGGTCGGCGTGACCTGCCGCGTGGTGCGCAGCAGAAGCTGCACGCCGAGGTGGGCTTCCAGCTGTTTGATCAGGATGGTCACCGAGGCGCGGGGCATGTGCAGGCTGTCCGCGGCCTTGCCGAAACCGCCCAGTTCGACGATGCGGGTAAAGGCGCGCATGGCGTTGAATCGGTCCATCCCGGCTCCTGTCGTGTCGATTATTTAGAAAAGACCAATAGTGAAAGCGCTTTTAGCCGGTTTATCCCGAATCTGTCGAGGGGCAACAATGGGCGGGTATCGAAACCTGTCTACAACAGCCAGAAGGAACCCCTCATGCAAACGCGTCAACTCGGCAAGAACGGCCCCAATGTGTCGGCAATCGGCCTGGGCTGCATGGGCATGACCGATTTCTACACCACAGGTGGCGACACCCAGGAAGCCATCGCGACGATTCATCGTGCGCTGGAGCTGGGCGTCACGCTGTTCGACACCGCCGACATGTACGGCCCCCACACCAACGAGCAATTGCTGGGCAAAGCCTTGACGGGCAAGCGGGATCAGGCGTTCATCGCCAGCAAATTCGGCATCGTGCGTACTCCAGGTGACGCCGCGGCCCGAGGCGTCGACGGCAGCCCTGAATACATTCGCAACGCCATCGACGGCACCCTGAAGCGCTTGAAGATCGACACCCTGGACCTCTATTACCAGCACCGCATCGATCCGAAGATCGCCATCGAGGAATCCGTCGGCGCGCTGGCTGATCTGGTCAAGGAAGGCAAGGTGCGTTACCTGGGGCTCAGCGAGGCCTCGGCCAGCACCCTGGAGCGCGCGCAGAAAGTCCACCCGATCGCTGCGCTACAGACCGAATATTCGCTGTGGAGCCGCGAGCCTGAAGAGAACGGCGTGCTGGAAACCTGCCGTCGACTGGGCATCGCCTTCGTGCCTTACAGCCCGCTGGGGCGCGGTTTTCTCACTGGCACGTTGAAAAGCCCGGATGACTTTGCCGCCGATGACTACCGCCGCAGCAGCCCGCGTTTTCAGGGTGAAAACTTCGCCAGGAACCTGTTGCTGGTGGAAAAGGTTCAGCAACTGGCGGCGGACAAGGGCATCACGGCAGGACAGTTGGCGTTGGCCTGGGTGCTGGCTCAGGGCAACGACGTGATCCCGATTCCGGGCACCAAGCAGCGCAAGTATCTGGAGGAGAACGTTGCGGCGCTGGACGTGACGCTCAGCGCGGCGGAACTGCAGGCGCTGAAGGATCTGTTCCCGGTTGCGGCGGTGGCGGGTGGGCGTTACCCGGAAGCGGCGATGAAGCTGGTGAATGGGTAACTCCATGTGTAGGAGCGCGCTTGCCCGCGATGAGGTTGTGCCAGACACCAACGGGGTGTCGGGTTAACCC
>CAURWS010000588.1:0-3449 GCA_963528485.1 uncultured Pseudomonas sp.
CCAGCACGGCACGCCTCAAACATCCCTGGGGGTCGCGGGGGTGTGGGCCAAGGGGTTTTGCCCCCACCCCTGGTGTTCCCTGACCCACCGCTTTCGCCAGCAAGCCGGCTCCCACAATGGGTGGTGATCAGCCGGTCGAACTTATTTTCCCAACCGCCGCAGTTCATCCGATTCTACAATTCGCACCCCATCCTGCTCTTCCAGCGCCAGACGCCACAGCGCTCGCGCCAGGTGGCAGGCTTCAATGCCACCGTATTTGCCGGGAATCAGCTTGGCGATCGGTGCGGCCAGTTGTTCGACCAGACGCTGATCCTGACGCTCGCCAATCAACAATGAAGGGCGAGCAATCGTCAATTGGGGCCAGTTCTGTTCCTTGAGCGCGGCTTCCATCTCGCCTTTGACGCGACTGTAGAAAATGCTCGACTCAGGGTCGGCGTTGACCGCGCTGAGCACCAGCAGATGCCGTGCACCCAGCTCGCGAGCCCGCTTGCCAAAGGCCACGACCATGTCCATGTCGACGGCGCGAAAGGCATCCTGAGAGCCTGCCTGCTTGATCGTGCTGCCCAGACAGCAAAAGGCGATGTCCACACGGCCGCTGAGTTGCGCGAGCAGCGAAGTGAAATCGCCTACCGGGTTTTCCAGATGAGGGTGTTCAGCCAGCGGACGGCGGCTGGGGGCCAGTACACGGCTGACAGTGGGTTCGTTAAGCAGGCGGTCGAGCAGATGCTCACCCGTCAAACCCGTGGCTCCGGCAAGCAGGATGTGTTGCGGCGTCAAGTACATGGTCTTTCTCCCTTGATACGACACAAGCATAGGCGCTCTAACGCAACAGACTGCCCGGCGAGCAGGCAGGTTTCACAAAACGTTGAAAATCTTCATTTGAGGCATGACGCAGTTAGCGTTTGACGGTGTTCAGCGCGCGCTCGGCCTGGCTCTTGCGCAGTTTCTGCCAATGGGCGAGGACGCCTTTCGGTGCCCAGATCTGCGGTTCCGAGGCCTCGAAGTTCTCTTCGATCTCCCGCTGGGCGACGATAGCCTTGGCGCTATCAAACGCCTGCTGCAGATCGTCAGTCTCCACCAGCGCCTTGCCGAACAGGGCCTCGCCGAAGTAGGTGAAATCCGCCTCTTCCGAGCAGCCGAAGGACACGCGGTCTTCCCGCGATGCGGTGATGACCATGGTTTTTTCGTCCTTGATCGCCGGGATGAAACCGCCGGAATAACAGGCGGAAATCACCACGATCTTGTCGCGATTCTTCAGCGGCGCCAGCACCCCGGCCATCTCGTCGGCAGGCAGGTCGGACAGCTCAAGACGCGGCTGATCGAGCACCAGTTCGTGCTCATGGGTGCCATGGCTGGTGAGGTAGATGAAGATCAGGTCTTCCGGGCCGCTGCGCTGAGCGAGGGTCTGCACGGCGCGGCTGATGTTCTCGCGGGTCGCCAGCGGGCGGTCGGTCATGTGGTCGCGATGGTTGACCAGGGTGATCTGCCCAAGCGCGCCGAAACGCGTGGCCAGCAACTTGTTGACGTAATCGGCCTCGCGCAAAAAGACGCTTTGCTTGCCGTCGCCACCGACCACCAGGGAATACAGCTCGGTGGCAGGGGTGGATGCCGGCACGGCCGCGAGGGCTTTTTCCAGCAGCGGGCCCTGGGCGAGCAGGCCGACTTCCAGCGGGTCTGGCAGCAATTTGCCCATGGCGTCGCGCACGCGCTGGCCGTTGGACCAGGTGCCGCTCTGCACGCTGCCATCGGCCGAGGTCAACACGCCCATGCCTTGATAGTTGTCATTGTCGAAGCGGCCGACGTAGCTGCTGCCGTCCGGCAACTTCAGGCGACCTTCGCCTGCGAAGCGCCAGTTGCGAAACTGACCTTGATAGCTGGTGCCATCCGAGCCGATCAGTTCGCCCTTGCCGGTGAAGGCGCCGTCCTTGAACTGGCCGGACCAGACGTCGCCATCGGCGTTTTCGTAACGGCCGCGACCGTTCAACTGGTTGTCATGAAAGCCCCCGACGTACTGGTCGCCATCGGCGCTGTTGAAGTTGCCGACGCCCTGCAACTGGCCGTCAACGAACTTGCCGCTGAACTGATTGCCCGCCGCGTCGCTGCGCTGGCCTTCACCGTTGGGTTTGCCGTGGGCGAACTGGCCCTGGTACTCGCTGCCGTCTTCGAGCTGCAGATGACCGAGACCGTCGTAGAGGTCGGCCTTGAACTCGCCGCGATAGCTCATGCCGTGCTCTTTGAGCGTGCCTTCGCCGTCGCGCCGCCCCAGTTTGTAGCCGCCGACGTAGGTCCCGGCGGCGGTGGTCAGCGAGCCCTGGCCGTGGAACAGGCCATCCTGAAAACCGCCTTTATAGACGTCGCCATTGCTGGCATGCCACTCGCCCTCGCCGTTCCATTGCCCGTTCTTGAACTCCCCGGCGTACCAGCTGCCATTGGGGTAGTCGATGCGGCCCTTGCCCTGCAGGACGCCGTTGACCACATCGCCACGGTAGCGGCCGCCATCGGGCAGGCGCGCGTCGGGCGGCAATATCGATTCGCCGTCACCGCAAGCGGTAAGCAGAAGGGTTAGGGCCAGAGGGGCAAGCGCGCGCATGGTAAATCCCGAAAATGAGGTGTTTCGGCGTGTTCGGATCGCGTACTTGTATCGACTCGCTCACACAGCCGCGCCGAGTATGCCGCAGCCGGGAAGCGTCATGAAACAGTCAGTTACGACTGTTTCATGTTTTATGAGGGTTATACGAAGCAGAGGGACAGTGGTTCAGCGATGAACGCAGGCTTGTCCTGACCCTCGATTTCAAGCGTCGCGGTGGCTTTGAGCAGCCATTGGCCGGGCTTCTTCTCGGTGACTTCAGCGAGGGTAACTTTTAGACGAACGCGCGAGTCGACTTTTACCGGCTGGATGAAACGCACGCTGTCCAGGCCATAGTTGATGGCCATTTTCATGCCTTCGGGCACCACCAGTAGCGATTCCATGAGCTTGGGAATCAGCGACAGCGACAGAAAGCCGTGGGCGATGGTCGAGCCGAACGGCGTTTGCGCGGCCTTGACCGGGTCGACGTGAATGAACTGAAAGTCGCCGGTGGCTTCGGCAAACAGATTGATACGCGCCTGGTCGATCAGCAACCAGTCGGAACTTCCCAGTTCCTTGCCTTCATAACTCTTGAGCGCTGCTACAGGTACATAGGGCATCGATACTCTCCTTGTGGATGGGGTGTTCTTTCAGACTCGCGTGGCGATCGGCGCTTTTATTGCTTCACTCTATGGTTAGCTATCACCGCTCCTACAGCCCGATGGGCCTAAAGATCAGCACGGCTCGCAAGCCTGGTCAAGAACCCCAAGGCTCGCGAATACCGATCCATAGCCCGACGGGCTGCGTGTTTATAATGTCGCCGCGAATTTGCTGGAGTTGTTTATGTTGCTAAGAGGCCTGACATGGCTGGTGCTATTCCAGT
>CAURWS010000589.1:0-3446 GCA_963528485.1 uncultured Pseudomonas sp.
TCCCCGTTCTTGAAGCCGTGGCGCTTGCCTGTGAGCGTGACTGGCGCTTGCTGTTCGAGCACCTCGATCTGCGGCTGGCGGCGGGCGACATGGTGCAGATCAGCGGCCCCAACGGCAGCGGCAAGACCAGCCTGTTACGCCTGCTGAGCGGCTTGATGCAGCCCACCGCTGGCGACATTCTTCTCGATGGCAAACCCCTGGCCGAACAACGCAGCGAGCTGGCGCACAACCTGTTGTGGATCGGTCACGCCGCCGGCATCAAGGATCTGCTCACCCCCGTGGAAAACCTCTCCTGGCTCTGCGCCTTGCACCACAGCCTCGACTCCGCCGACATCTGGCAGGCCCTCGAAGCGGTTGGACTGCGCGGTTTCGAAGATGTGCCGTGCCATACCTTGTCTGCCGGGCAAAAACGCCGCGTGGCGCTGGCGCGTCTCTATTTGCCCGGGCCGGCCTTGTGGATGCTCGACGAGCCGTTCACTGCGCTGGACAAGCAAGGCGTGGCGCAACTCGAAGAGCACCTGACCCGCCACTGTGAGCAGGGCGGCACGGTGGTGCTGACCACTCACCACTCGCTGAGCCGCACGCCGGCCGGTTACCGCGATCTGGACCTGGGGCAGTGGGCCGTATGAGTCATGTGTTCACCCTGTTGATCGCCCGCGAAGCCCGCCTGCTGTTCCGCCGTCCTGCCGAATTGCTTAACCCGCTGGTGTTCTTCGCCATCGTCATCGCCCTGTTTCCGCTGGCCGTAGGCCCCGAGGCGCAGTTGCTGCAAACGCTGTCGCCGGGGCTGGTCTGGGTGGCGGCACTGTTGTCGGTGCTGCTGTCGCTGGACGGCCTGTTTCGCAGCGACTTCGAAGACGGCTCCCTCGAGCAATGGGTGCTGTCGTCGCACCCGCTGCCTTTATTGGTGCTGGCCAAGGTGCTGGCACACTGGACGTTTTCCGGGCTGGCGCTGGTCCTGCTGTCGCCCGTGCTGGCCTTGATGCTCGGTTTGCCGAGTGCATGCCTGCCGGTGTTGCTATTGTCATTGTTGTTGGGCACACCCGTTTTGAGCTTGCTGGGCGCGGTCGGCGCGGCGCTGACGGTGGGCCTCAAGCGCGGCGGTCTGCTGCTGGCGCTGCTGATTCTGCCGCTGTACATCCCGGTGCTGATCCTGGGCAGCGGCGCGTTGCAGGCTGCACTTGGGGGGATGCCTGCGACCGGCTATCTGCTTTGGCTTGGCAGCCTGACTGCACTCGCTATAACGCTGACACCTTTTGCAATTGCCGCTGGCTTGAAGATCAGTGTTGGCGAATAATCAATTCCTGATCGATCGGACAGGTTTTTAGTCATTGCATACACGACGCTTCGGTCAACAGAAGCGCACGAACATGAATGAACCGTGATGAACAGCATGATGAAAAAGGCAGCGCGATGAACACAAGCGCCAAGACGAAAACCGGCATCAGCTGGGCCTGGTTCCACAAGCTGGGCTCGCCGAAGTGGTTTTACGGCATCAGCGGCCGCCTGTTGCCGTGGCTGAGCATTGCCGCCGCGCTCTTGATCGGCATCGGCGTGGTCTGGGGCCTGGCCTTCGCGCCGCCGGATTACCAGCAGGGCAACAGTTTCCGCATCATCTATATCCATGTGCCGTCGGCGATGCTGGCGCAGTCCTGCTACGTGATGCTCGCGGTGTGCGGCGTGGTCGGGCTGGTCTGGAAGATGAAAATGGCCGACGTCGCGCTGCAATGCGCCGCGCCCATCGGGGCCTGGATGACTGCCTTGGCGCTGGTGACCGGGGCCATCTGGGGCAAGCCCACCTGGGGCTCGTGGTGGGTCTGGGACGCGCGCCTGACCTCCATGCTGATTCTGCTGTTCCTGTACTTCGGTCTGATTGCGCTGGGCAACGCCATCAGCAATCGTGACAGCGCGGCCAAGGCCTGTGCGGTGCTGGCCATCGTCGGCGTGATCAACATCCCGATCATCAAATACTCGGTCCAGTGGTGGAACACCTTGCACCAGGGCGCGACCTTCAGCCTCACGGAAAAACCGGCGATGCCCGCCGAAATGTGGCTGCCGCTGCTGTTCACGGCATTGGGCTTTTACTGTTTCTTCGGCGCGGTGTTGCTGCTGCGCATGCGCCTCGAAGTGCTCAAGCGCGAGTCCCGCGCCAGCTGGGTCAAGGACGAAGTCCTGAAGAGCCTTGGGCAGCGTTCGGGCAAGGGAGGCGCGCAATGAGCTTCGATTCCTTCAGCGATTTTCTGGCCATGGGCAAACACGGGCTGTTCGTCTGGACCGCCTATGGCATCTGTCTGACTGTACTGGCGATCAACGTCGCGTCACCGCTGTTGGCGCGTCGGCGTTACCTGCAACAAGAGGCGCGCCGTCTGCGCCGGGAGAGCAACACGTGAATCCGCTGCGAAAAAAACGCCTGTTGATCATCGTGGCGATCCTCGCCGGGGTCGGCATTGCTGTCACGCTGGCCCTTAGCGCCCTGCAGGAAAACATCAACCTGTTCTACACCCCGACCCAGATCGCCAGCGGCGAAGCCCCCCATGACACGCGCATCCGCGCCGGTGGCATGGTCGAGAAAGGCTCGCTGCAACGGTCCGCCGACTCGCTGGACGTGACCTTCGTGGTCACTGACTTCAACAAATCGGTGACCATCACCTATCGCGGCATTCTTCCCGATCTGTTCCGCGAAGGGCAGGGCATCGTCGCGCTCGGCAAGCTCAATGCCGATGGCGTAGTGGAGGCCGATGAAGTGCTGGCCAAACACGACGAGAAATACATGCCGCCGGAAGTCACCAAGGCGTTGAAAGACAGCGGCCAATCCGCACCGAACCAACCGGCAGGCGCGTCTTACACGCCCGCCAAGCAGGGGTAAGCCATGATTCCCGAACTCGGCCATTTGGCCATGATCCTGGCCCTGTGTTTCGCCGTCGTGCAGGCCACCGTGCCGCTGTTCGGCGCCTGGCGCGGCGATCGTCTGTGGATGGGCCTGGCCCAGCCGGCGGCGTGGGGGCAGTTCGCTTTTCTGCTGTTCGCTTTCGGCTGCCTGAGCTACTCGTTCATGGTCGACGACTTCTCTGTCACCTACATCGCCGAAAACTCCAACATCGCCTTGCCGTGGTACTACAAATTCAGCGCCGTATGGGGCGCTCACGAAGGCTCCTTGCTGCTCTGGGCGCTGATTCTCGGCGGCTGGACCTTTGCCGTGTCGGTGTTCTCCCGCCAGTTGCCGCAGGTGATGCTGGCGCGGGTGCTGGCGGTGATGGGCATGATCAGCGTGGGCTTTTTGCTGTTCCTGATCCTCACCTCCAACCCGTTCAGCCGCTTGCTGCCGCAGATGCCACAAGACGGCCGCGACCTCAACCCGCTGCTGCAAGACCCCGGCCTGATCATTCACCCGCCGATGCTCTACATGGGCTATGTCGGGTTCTCGGTGGCCTTCGCCTTTGCCATCG
>CAURWS010000590.1:0-3441 GCA_963528485.1 uncultured Pseudomonas sp.
AACTTGGCCAGATCCGCGTCCAGATGCGGCACCAGTGCGGCGAAGCGCTCGCAGGAACGGGCCTCGACAATGGCGCCGACAACCAGCGCGTCAGTCAGGCGATACGGATTGTGGGTGCGAACCAACTTGCGCAACGCCCCGGCGTAGCGTGCCGAGCTGATGTTGGCCATAGGAATGCCGCGCTTCTTGATGATGCCGATCACCTGCTCGAAGTGACGCAGCTCCTCGCGGGCCAGACGCGACATCTTCGCCAGCAGGTCGAACTTGTCGTTGTACTGGAACATGAACTGGAACGCGGCGCCTGCAGCCTTCTTTTCATTGTTCGCGTGATCGATCAACAGAATATCCAGGTTCTGCAGGGCGGCCTGCACCCAACTGTCCGGGGTGGGGCACAGCAAAAAGGCGTCGACGTCTGGATAAATCTGCATGGGTTCACAACTGGCTGGCTGGGCAAGGCGCAGCATTATACGGGGCTGGTTGCGCAGAGCCAGTGCCTTCGCGCGCAAAAGCCGTGACGCCGATCAACGCGACGATTGGCGGCGGGCAACTATAGTTAAACAGCGAACAGTCAATACCCGCCCAGGGTCGAACGCTTCGTGCCGCTTTCCAGGGAGATCAGCTCATGCAATCGATTCGCAGGATTCTGGTAGTCATCGAACCCAGTGCCGAGACCGACAAGGTTGCCAATCTGGCCATGCCCCGCGCCTGCCTGATCGCCCGCGTCACCGGCGCCAGCCTGCATTTGCTGGTGTGCGATAAAAGGCTGGATCACAGCGAACTGCTGACTGACCTCAGGCACGTGCTCGAGGCCAAGGACATAAAGGTCACCACCGAACAGGACTGGCACGAAAGCACCCACCAGACCATCGTCAAGGTTCAGCAGGCTCAGGGTGCCGACCTGGTGATCAAGCAGCACTTCCCCGACAGCGCCCTGAAAAAAGCTCTGCTGACGCCCGCGGACTGGAAGCTGCTGCGCTACTGCCCCTGCCCCGTGCTGATGGTGAAAACCGACCGGCCATGGAAAGGCGGGGCGATTCTGGCGGCGGTGGACGTCGGCAACCCCGACGGCGAGCACACCGCGCTGCACTACAGCATCGTGCAGCACGGCGTGCGCATTGCGGAAATGGCGGGCGGCGAACTGCATGTGATCGCGGCGCACCCCTCGCCTATGCTCTCGGCGGCAGATCCGGTGTATCAGCTGTCCTCGACCATTGAAGGCCAGTACCGCGAGCAATGCAGGGCATTTCAGACTGAATTCAGCATTAATGATGCCCACCTGCACATCGCCGAGGGACCGGCAGACGTACTGATCCCTTACACGGCCCATCATTTGAAGGCTGCGGTGACAGTGATCGGGACGGTGGGCAGAACGGGGATTTCCGGCGCACTGATCGGCAATACCGCCGAAGTGGTGCTCGATTCGCTGGAAAGTGATGTGCTGGTGCTGAAAAGCGAAGAAGCACTGGCGCATCTGGAGGAGCATCTGGCGCGGGTTTGAGGCTTCACTGCGCCATTAGTGCCGGACCCGCTTCTGCCCTCCGGGCAGAATCAAAAGCCCGTGGTCGCCCTCCAGACAGCATCGAAAGCCAGGCAGACGGATCAAACCCCGCCCATGGCATCCTTTAAAAACCCCGGCGCGATGTAGCGCTCGTAATGGGCTTGCGACAGCAGGAAAAACTCCCGATCAATGGCATCGCGCAGATCGGGCAGCGCCCAGTCGCGGAACTCGGGCATGAGCACCATGCCGTAGGCTTCGACGTTGTTGATCACCCGCGCGCCACGCGCAATCAACTGATAAGCCCAGCAATATTCCGACTGCTGCGGCACGAAGCGGATCTTGCGCTGTTCCAGTTGCTGGCGCAGCAAGGCAGGGTCGAACACCTCGACCTTGGCGGTCATCACCTGCACCAGCAGTTGTTCAAGGCGCAGCCACACCGCACGCTTTTCGTCCTCGTTGTAACCGTTCCAGTGGATCACTTCATGGTGGAAGCGCTTGCACCCCCGACACACGAGATCCCCGTAAACGGTGGAGCACAGGCCCACGCAGGGCGTCTTGATGATGTGATTGGGCATGGCGTAAAAACACGGCAGCGGACGAAACAGGCCTGCATGTTAGCCCTTTGTCTAACGGGGTACACCCCCGAAGATGTAGGGGCTAACTTACCTTCTGCCTTTTTTTGCCGTAGAATCACCGGGCCTTTTAAGGCGCCAATGTCCGTTGGAAGCTGTTTTCAAAGCGTCACGAGCACAGTCCAGGATCTGTACGGAAAGTCGGCAAGCGCCACCTTCCCTATGGAGCCTTACCCCGCAGTACGGTTCGACGCAGGCGTAAGCCTGCGTCCCCTCCCTCCCAGAGCCGTTCATGCAGGCGTAAAACTTTGAAAACAGCTTCTGTTGGAGATCGTCAGCTTCCTGCCCAAAAACTCAAAAAGTTTTGACATGCACGGTCGCGGACTTTTTCCGGATGAGCGTCCCGGACACCCATTTGGGACCACTGATGAGGGTAATACTGTGCTTGAAGCCTACCGTAAACACATCGAAGAGCGTGCCGCCCAGGGTATCGTGCCCCAGCCGCTTAACGCCGAACAAACTGCAGGCCTGGTCGAGCTGCTGAAGAATCCACCGGCTGGCGAAGAAGCTGTCCTGCTTGACCTGATCACCAATCGCGTTCCACCGGGCGTTGACGAAGCTGCCTACGTCAAGGCCGGTTTCCTCTCCGCCGTGGCCAAGGGCGAAGTCAACTCCCCGCTGCTGGACAAGAAACGCGCTGTAGAACTGCTCGGCACCATGCAGGGCGGCTACAACATCGTGACCATGGTCGACCTGCTGGACGATGCCGAGCTGGCTCCTGTTGCCGCCGAGCAACTGAAGCACACCCTGCTGATGTTCGACGCCTTCCACGACGTCGCTGAAAAAGCCAAGAATGGCAACGCACACGCTCAAGGCGTGCTGCAGTCCTGGGCTGACGGCGAATGGTTCCAGAAGCGCCCTACCCTGGCCGACAAGATCAGCCTGCGCGTCTTCAAGGTCACCGGCGAAACCAACACCGACGACCTGTCGCCTGCACCGGATGCCTGGTCGCGTCCCGACATCCCGCTGCACGCCCTGGCCATGCTGAAAATGGCTCGCGAAGGCATCGTGCCTGACGTGCAAGGCGCCATCGGCCCGATGAAGCAGATCGAAGAAATGCGCGGTCAAGGCTTCCCTATCGCCTACGTCGGTGACGTGGTCGGTACCGGTTCCTCGCGTAAATCGGCGACCAACTCGGTCCTGTGGTTCTTCGGTGACGACATCCCTTACGTGCCGAACAAGCGCGCAGGTGGTTTCTGCTTCGGCAGCAAGATCGCTCCGATCTTCTACAACACCATGGAAGACGCCGGCGCTCTGCCAATCGAATTCGATGTCTCGAACATCAACATGGGCGACGTGATCGACGTTTAC
>CAURWS010000591.1:0-3433 GCA_963528485.1 uncultured Pseudomonas sp.
ATGCGGTGAAGGGCATCGAAATCGGCGCCGGTTTCGACAGCATCGCCCAGCACGGCACTGAACACCGCGACGAGCTGACGCCGCAAGGCTTCCTCTCGAACAACGCAGGCGGCATTCTCGGCGGCATTTCGTCGGGTCAGCCGATCGTTGCGCACCTGGCTCTCAAGCCGACGTCGAGCATCACTGTTCCTGGCCGTTCTATCGATGTGAACGGCAACGCGGTGGAGATGATCACCAAGGGTCGCCACGACCCGTGCGTCGGCATTCGTGCCACGCCGATCGCCGAGGCGATGATGGCCATTGTGCTGCTGGATCATCTGCTGCGCCATCGCGGGCAAAATCTGGACGTGCGCGTCACCACGCCGGTCTTGGGCCAGCTGTAATGCCGGACCCCGGCGCGGCCGCCACGGGCATTTGACCGTGGCGGCGCTTCCTTACTGGCGACTGTCCAGCTTCTATCTTTGCTATTTCGCCTTGCTCGGTTCGACGGCGCCGTTTCTGGCGCTGTACTTCGATCACCTGGGCTTTCCCAGCGCGCGCATTGGCGAGCTGGTGGCCATTCCGATGCTCATGCGCTGCGTGGCGCCGAATATCTGGGGCTGGCTGGGTGACTACACCGGTCGGCGGTTGGCCATCGTGCGCTTCGGGGCGGTCTGCACCCTGGTCTGTTTCTCGCTGATTCTCGTCGACAAATCCTACGCCTGGCTGGCCATGGTCATGGCGCTGCATGCGTTTTTCTGGCACGCCGTGTTGCCACAGTTCGAGGTCATCACCCTGGCGCATCTGCAGGGCCAGACCGCCCGCTACAGCCAGATTCGCCTGTGGGGCTCGATCGGCTTCATTCTCACCGTGGTCGGGCTGGGGCGTCTGTTCGAAGGGTTCAGCCTCGATCTCTATCCCCAGGCCCTGTTGCTGATCATGGTCGGCATTGTGGCCAGCAGTTGGTGGGTGCCCAATGCGCAGCCCGTGGCCACGAGCCAGCGCCCGGCAGGCGAGGGCTTTTTGAAGCAGCTGTTCAGCCCCGGTGTGATCGCCTTCTATATATGTGTGGCGTTAATGCAACTGAGCCACGGCCCGTACAACACCTTTCTCACCTTGCACCTTGAGCACCTGGGCTACAGTCGCGGCATCATCGGCATGCTCTGGGCCGTTGGCGTGGTGGCCGAGGTGCTGATGTTCATGGCCATGAGCCGCATATTGCACCGTTTCAGCGTGCGTCATGTGCTGATTGTCAGCTTTGCGCTGGCGTCCATTCGCTGGTTGCTGCTGGGCAATCTGGCCGATCATCTGGGCGTGCTGTTGTTCGCCCAGTTACTGCATGCGGCCACGTTCGGCAGCTTTCACGCTTCAGCCATCCAGTTTCTGCAGCGCAGTTTCGGCCCGCGCCAGCAAGGGCAGGGTCAGGCGCTGTACGCCGCATTGTCCGGCACGGGCGGGGCGATGGGGGCGCTGTACTCCGGTTACGCCTGGAACGCGCTGGGCGCCAGCTGGACCTTTGCCATCGCCAGCCTCGCCGCGCTGATCGCCGCCATTCTGGCCGTGACGCGCATGAAGGAGGAGCCAGCGTGAAACGCCGGCGCCCGAATTTTCCTGTTATCGATTAGCCTGTCTGAACCCCCGTCCGACCGAGCTTGAATCGGCGAGCGTCGACTGAACCGAGGAAACCCCGCAATGAGCATTCTCTCCGTCTATCACGTGTCCTCCCCGGAGCTGCCCAACAAGGTCCTGACCCATTTCGAAGACATCGCCTCGACGCTCGCCGCGGTTGGCGTCACCTTCAAACAGCTGCCGGTGACCACCGCTGTCAAAGCGGGCGCGAGCCACGAGAACGTTGCCGATACCTGCCGCGTGCAGATCGACCAATTGATGACCGAACTTGGTCACACCGAGGTCGAGGTGATCAGCGTGGAGGGCCAGCCCGGACATCACGCCGACCTGCGTGCAGGGCTGCTGAGCGAGCATCAGTACAGCACCGATGAAGTGAGATATTTCCTCGCCGGCCGTGGGCTGGTGTCGTTGCGTATCGGTGAATTCGTGTACGCAGTGCTGTGCGAAAAGAACGACCTGATCGCTGTGCCTGCAGGCACCCGGCAGTGGTTCGACCTGGGCGAGCATCCGCGTCTGGTGGCCATTCGCCTGTTCCGTGACGCGACAGGTCGCGAAGCCAAACTGACCGGTGAAACCCTTTCTCGCGAATTTCCCGGTCTGGACGATTGAGCGTTCATTCCTGACGGACGACGTTCGAGTCGTTCGTTTCACTGGATTTTCGCCAACGGCCAATGCCTCTGACATTGGCCGTTTCTGTTTCCAAAACCTCAAAAATGTAAGCAGATTTTGGTTGCTTTGTGGGAAGTCGCCTGTTTGTCAGTCAGGCATGACTGTTTGTTTTCACCTTTGTGTTTAACCCTGCCGGACTGTGTAACCCTTCGCCTGTCGGAGCCTGACGGCCTTTGAACACGTTTGCCACTGTGCATTTTCTTGCACAGGTTGGCGTGTCCAGAGGCTGACATTCACTTAAAACTCTAAAGAGCACCCAGGCACGACACATGATGTTTTTTAACGGAGGGGACAATGAAAAACGCACAGACAGGGACGCTGAGTCCGTTGATCGAACAGATGGTGAGCAGCGTCACCGAGCAGGACAGCAATGCAGCGATCGCCAACGCGCTGGATTGGTTGCGCAAGGAGTGTCGCTGTGAGCGAGCGATGCTTTATCAGTACAGGGATGGCACATTGCTCAGTTGCGTTACGTCCAACGTCGACAACTACTGGAAGGAGGTGTATTCCCAGGGCCGGTTGATGATCGAAGACCCCGTGGTTCGTTGCTACCGCCACACCATGGGATTTCTCGACTGGGAGGAGGCGTTCCACAACTATCCGCCGTCAACGGCTTATCTGGCCGCCGTTCAGGATTGCCAACTGCTGCCTGCTTTTTCCTATGGCTACAGCAGTGAAAACCGCGCCAACCGAGGCGTGGTGACCATCTGTTCGCTCAACGGCATGGAGGGCCCGCTCACCCACAACGATCGCTACCTGCTTGCCAGTCTGGTGCCGATGCTGCACGTCGCGGGTAACGGACGCCAGTTCCAGACTCGCGCCCTGACGATGAAGGAGCTGGAAATCCTCAAGTGGGCCCGAGAGGGCAAGACGGCGTGGGAAATCGCCCTGATCAAGGAAGTTTCCGAGGCGACGGTCAAGCATCACTTCAAGAGCATCTACGCCAAGCTGGGCGTCACCAATCGCGCGCAGGCGGTAGGTGAGGCGCTCTGCCGTGGCATCATCAGCTAGTCGAGGGCAACTGTGTGGCAGGTCTGCGTTGCGCCGGCCTGCTTGATCTCGTGCAAAAAAAAACCGCGATACACTCTTCAAGTTATCGCGGCATTTGCAAGGGATGCTTTAAGCGTGACGCGCGGCATTACCGGGTGTGTTAGTT
>CAURWS010000592.1:0-3428 GCA_963528485.1 uncultured Pseudomonas sp.
CTTGAACCCGAGCACCTCTTCGAGCTTGCCGAGAAAGGCCGCTGACGGTTTTTCGGTGATGCCCACCGTGCGGTTGCCCTGCACGTTGGAGTGGCCGCGCAACGGACAGATACCGGCGCCCGGCTTGCCGATGTTGCCGCGCAGCATTAACAGGTCGCAGATCAGGCGAACGTTGGCCGTACCCTCGTTGTGCTGGGTGATGCCCATGCCGTACGCCAGGATCGTCGCGTTGGATTTGGCGTAGGCGGCGGCGACCATTTCCAGATCCGCCTGGTGCAGCCCGCTGGCCTTCTCGATGTCAGGCCACGCCGTTGTTTCAAGGTCGGCGGCCATGGCCTCGAAACCGTTGGTGTGCTCGGCGATGAACGCGTGATCGAGCACTTGGCCGACGGTTTTTTCCAGCTCCAGCAGCGCCTTCATGATGCCCTTGATCGCCGCTGCGTCGCCGCCCCCCTTGACCATGAAGTAGGACGAGGCGATGGGCGTCGAGCCGAAGGTGGCCATTTCGATCATGTCCTGCGGATCGGCAAAGCGTTCCAGCGCCCGCTCGCGCAGGGGGTTGAAGACCATGATCGGCACCTTGCGCCGGGCCGCTTCGTGCAGCGTGCCCATCATCCGCGGGTGGTTGGTGCCGGGGTTATGCCCCATCGAAATGATCAGCTCGCACTTTTCGAAGTCGTCCAGAGACACCGTGCCCTTGCCGATGCCGATCGAGCGCGGCAGCCCGACGCTGGTGGCTTCGTGGCACATGTTGGAACAGTCGGGAAAGTTATTGGTGCCGTAGGCGCGAACGAACAATTGATATAAATAAGCCGCTTCATTGGACGCGCGCCCTGACGTGTAAAACTCCACGTCATCGGGTTTTAACCCACGCAGTATTTCGCCAATCCGATCAAAGGCTGCCTCCCATTCAACGGCTTTGAAAGTGTCGGACGTACGATCATAAACAAGGGGGTGCGTGAGCCTGCCCAGATCCTCCAGTTCGTAGTCCGAACGCTTCAACAACTCCGCCACCGGGTGCGCCGCGAAGTACTCCGGGGTCACGCGTTTATGGGTGGCTTCCCAAGTCACCGCCTTGGCGCCGTTCTCACAGAACTGGAAAGTGGACTTGTGTTCGCTGTCAGGCCACGCGCAACCGGGGCAATCGAAGCCGTCCGGTTGATTGGTACGCAGCAGCGTGACCGGCGCCTTGAATGCGTCCATTTGCTCGCGCACCGCTGTGGCCGTGGCCTTCAGGGCACCCCAGCCGCCTGCTGGACCGTCGTAGTCGCGTATTCCCGGGACTTTGCGTTTAGTCGCCATGATCGTTCCTCATCGGGTCCAGGTGCATCTTCATGCAGAGGTTTTACGCTAGCAGTGCGCCCTTCCCTGTCAAGAAAACCGCCGCTGGGCGGCTATTGCAAAATGACTGTCCGCCCTACTGTCTGAACCCCATAAAAAAACGCGCCACGACGAATCGTGGCGCGTTTTGTTGAAGCACTGCGACTCAGTGAGTCAGCAGCACTTCGGCCCGGCCTTGCCGCCGTAGCGGGCATCCTGGCGTTCGCGGAAGAACACCTCATAGGACATCACCGGCTGGTCGGGGTGAGTCTTTTGCATGTGCTCGACGTAGGTGTCGTAGTCAGGCATGCCCACCATCAGGCGGGCGGCCTGCCCGAGGTATTTGCCGAGGCGACTCAGGTCATTGAACATCAGCGCGCTTCCGGCATCGCCTGGAACGGCGCTTCCTTGTCGCTGCGCTCCTTCTTGACCCATGCCGCACGGCCCACTTTCACGGCGTAGAACAGGATACTCAGGACCACGAACAGGAACAGCGTGGTCAGCGCCGCGTTGGTGTAGGCGTTAAAGATCACGTGCTGCATCTGCTCAACGGTCTTGGCCGGCGCGAGGATCTGACCGGCATCCGCTGCTGCGCTATATTTCTTGGCCAGGGCCAGGAAGCCCACCGCAGGGCTTGGGTCGAACAGCTTGATGAAGCCCGCCGTCACGGTGCAGATCAGCAGCCAGGAAGCCGGCAGGATCGTTACCCAGACGTACTGCTGGCGCTTCATCTTGATCAGCACAACGGTCGCCAGCATCAGCGCGATACCCGCCAGCATCTGGTTGGAGATACCGAACAGCGGCCACAGGGTGTTGATGCCGCCCAGCGGGTCGATCACGCCTTGATACAACAAGTAACCCCACAGCGCCACGCAACCACCGGTGCCAATGGCGTTGGCGGTCCAGGACTCGGTGCGTTTCAAGGCGGGCACGAAGCTGCCCAGCAGATCCTGCAGCATGAAGCGACCGGCACGGGTACCGGCGTCAACAGCGGTGAGGATGAACAGCGCTTCGAAAAGGATCGCGAAGTGGTACCAGAACGCCATGGTGTTCTGACCAGGAAACGCCTGGTGCAGGATCTGCGCGATGCCCACGGCCAACGTCGGCGCACCACCGGCACGGGCCAGAATGGTGTTCTCGCCGATGTCCTTGGCCGTTGCAATCAGTTGATCCGGGGTAATCACGAAGCCCCAGCTGCTGACCATCTGCGCAACAGCGTTGACATCAGAGCCGACGATCGCCGCCGGGCTGTTCATGGCGAAGTACACGCCAGGCTCGATCACCGAAGCGGCGACCATGGCCATGATCGCCACGAAGGATTCCATCAGCATGCCGCCGTAACCGATGTAACGGGCGTTCGTCTCGTTATCCAGCAGTTTTGGCGTGGTGCCCGAAGCGATCAGCGAGTGGAAACCGGATACCGCACCACAGGCAATGGTGATGAACAGGAACGGGAACAGCGTGCCTTTCCAGACCGGGCCCGTGCCGTCGGTGAACTGGGTCAGGGCCGGCATTTTCAGCTCAGGCGCCAGAATCAGAATGCCGATGGCCAGCGCGATGATGGTGCCGATCTTCAGGAAAGTGGACAGATAATCGCGCGGTGCCAGTACCAGCCACACCGGCAGCATGGCGGCAACAAAACCGTAACCGACGAGCATCCAGGTGATCTGCACGCCCGTGAAGGTGAACAGCGGCGCCCACTCAGGGCTGGCAGCCACTTGGCCGCCGACCCAGATCGACAGCAGCAACAGCACCACGCCGATGACCGAGATTTCGCCAATGCGGCCCGGACGGATGTAGCGCATGTAGATGCCCATGAACATCGCGATCGGGATGGTCGCCATGACCGTGAACATGCCCCACGGGCTTTCGGCCAAGGCCTTGACCACGATCAGCGCCAGCACGGCGAGGATGATGATCATGATCAAAAAGCAGCCGAACAAGGCGATGGTGCCGGGGATGCGGCCCATTTCCTCACGGACCATGTCACCCAGCGAACGGCCGTTACGGCGTGTGGACAGGAACAGGATCATGAAGTCCTGAACGGCACCGGCCAGCACCACACCGGCGATCAGCCAGAGGGTGCCGGGCAGGTAACCCATTTGCGC
>CAURWS010000593.1:0-3424 GCA_963528485.1 uncultured Pseudomonas sp.
GCACTTACCTGCATGGCCTGTTCGAGAACCCGGCCTCCAGCAACGCCTTGCTGCGTTGGGCCGGCTTGCAGAACGTGCAGCAGGTCGACTACCACGCCTTGCGCGAGCGCGATATCGAGCGGTTGGCTGACCTGGTGGAGACGCATCTGGACGGCAAGCTGCTTCGTGAACTCTGCGGCCTGGAGCCTGTGTGATGCTGCAATTGATCCTCGGCGGTGCGCGTTCGGGCAAGAGTCGGCTGGCCGAAAAACTGGCCAGCGAAAGCGGCCTCGACGTCATTTACATCGCCACCAGCCAGCCGCTGGACGGCGAGATGACTCAACGGGTGGCGCTGCATCGAGCGCGGCGCCCGGACACCTGGGGCCTGGTCGAAGAACCGCTGGAACTGACCCGTGTATTGAAGGAAAACGCAGGGCAGGGGCGTTGCCTGTTGGTGGACTGCTTGACCCTGTGGCTGACCAATCTGCTGATGCTGGACGATCCGCAGCGACTGGCGCAGGAGCGCGAAGCGTTACTCGATTGCCTGGCGCAACTGCCCGGTGAAATCATTTTCGTCAGCAACGAAACCGGGCTGGGCGTCGTGCCCCTCGGCGAGCTGACCCGTCGTTATGTCGATGAAGCCGGCTGGCTGCATCAGGCGCTGGCCGAGCGATGCCAGCGCGTGGTGTTCACGGTCGCCGGACTGCCCATGACCCTCAAAGGATCCGCACTATGAGCAACACCTGGTGGCTCACTCCCGCACGTGAAGTCGATCAAGACAGCCGCGAACAGGCCTTGGCCCGACAGCAGCAACTGACCAAACCCACCGGTTCGTTGGGCCAGCTGGAGGCCGTCGCCGTGCAACTGGCCGGCTTGCAGGGTCGCGTGAAGCCGAAGGCCGACAAGGTCTGGATCGCCATCTTCGCGGGCGATCACGGCGTGGTCGCTGAAGGCGTCTCGGCCTACCCGCAGGCAGTCACCGGGCAGATGCTGCACAACTTCATCATGGGCGGTGCGGCGATCAGCGTGCTGGCCAGGCAGTTGTCGGCGCAGCTGGATGTCGTCGATCTGGGCACGGTTTCGCCCCTGAACCTGCCGGGTGTGCGTCATTTGAATCTGGGCGCGGGCACGGCCAACTTCGTCAAGGGCGAAGCGATGACCCAGGCGCAACTGGAAGGCGCACTGGCCGGTGGTCGCGACAGCGTGCTGCGCGCCAAGGCGGCGGGCACGGAGCTTTTCATCGCTGGTGAAATGGGCATCGGCAACACCACGGCGGCCAGTGCCGTGGCGTGCTCGTTGCTCAGTTGCCCGGCGCCCTTGCTGGTCGGCCCCGGCACCGGGTTGGACGCCCAGGGCATCAATCACAAGGCGCAGGTCATCGAACAGGCGCTGCAATTGCACGCCGCTCAAACCGGTGATGCACTGGGCAGCCTGCGCGCGTTGGGCGGTTTTGAAGTGGCGGCGCTGGTCGGCGCGTACCTGGCCTGTGCGCAGGAAGGCATCGCCGCGCTGGTCGACGGCTTTATCTGCACGGTCGCCGCGCTGGTGGCGGTGCGCCTGAATCCGTCGTGCCGCGAGTGGCTGTTCTTCGGCCATCGTGGCGCCGAGCCGGGGCATCGCCAGGTGCTGGAAACCCTGCAGGCCGAGCCGCTGCTTGAGCTGGGCCTGCGTCTGGGCGAGGGCAGTGGAGCTGCGCTGGCAGTGCCGCTGGTGCGTCTGGCCTGCGAGCTGCACAACGGCATGGCGACCTTTGCTGAAGCCGCCGTGGCGGATCGCCCGGCATGACCTTGCGTCTGGACCTGCTGCGCCACGGCGAAACCGAGCAGGGTGGCGGCTTGCGCGGCAGTCTGGACGATGCCCTGACTCCCTTGGGTTGGCAGCAGATGCGCGATGCCGTGGCTCAAGCCCGAACGTGGGATCGCATTGTCAGCTCGCCTTTGCAGCGCTGCGCACGTTTCGCTGACGAGCTATCGGCACGTCTGGGCCTGCCGATGCAGTTGGAGCCTGATCTGCAGGAGCTGCATTTCGGCGAATGGGAAGGCATCGGCACGGCGCAATTGATGGAAACCGATGCTGAAGGGCTCGGGCGCTTCTGGGAAAACCCCTACACCTTCACTCCACCCAAGGGTGAGCCGGTGGTGGCGTTCTCCGAGCGGGTACTGGGCGCTGTCCGACGTCTTCAGTTGGCGTATGACGGCGAACGGGTGCTGCTGATCAGCCATGGTGGCGTTATGCGCCTGTTGCTGGCGCAGGCCCGTGGCTTGCCGCGTGAACAACTGCTGCAGGTGATCGTCGGCCACGGCGATCTGTTTGCAATCGATGTCGACGCACATGGCGCGCTGACGGAGGTTTGAATGCTGCCGTTCTGGATTGCCTTGCAATTTCTCAGCAGCCTGCCGATTCGCCTGCCCGGCATGCCGGCGCCTCAGGCAGTGGGGCGTTCGCTGCTGTTCTATCCTCTGGTGGGCGTGCTGTTTGGCTCCATTTTGATGGGGCTGAACCTGCTCCTCCAGGGCTCGCCGTTGTTCCTGCATGCGGCCCTGTTGCTGGCGGCCTGGGTGCTGCTCAGCGGTGGGCTGCATCTGGACGGCCTGGCCGACAGCGCCGACGCCTGGCTTGGCGGTTTCGGTGATCGCGAACGCACCCTGACGATCATGAAAGACCCGCGCAGCGGCCCGATTGCCGTGGTCACGTTGGTGTTGGTGCTGCTGCTGAAGTTCACCGCGATTCTGGAGTTGATCGACGCGCATCACACTGCGGGGCTGTTGCTGGCGCCGGTCATTGGCCGCGCGGCGATGCTGGGTCTGTTCCTCAACACGCCCTACGTGCGAGCGGGCGGCTTGGGGCAGGCGCTGGCCGATCACCTGCCGCGCACCCTCGGCCTGCAAGTGCTGGCGCTGACCGCACTGGCTTGTGTGCTGCTTTCAGGTTGGGCCGGGGTGTGGTCGGTGCTGATCGCGACGGTCGGGTTTTTCGCGTTGCGTCGCCTGATAACTCAGCGTCTGGGCGGCAGCACCGGCGACACCGCCGGCGCGCTGCTGGAGCTGCTGGAAATGCTGGTGCTGGTGGCCCTGGCGCTGATTTGACCCGCGCACGGGCGGGGCAACGAACCTGTCTTGTCCGTTCCCGCCACCTCAATTGACACCTTCAGGCCCGGCGCGTAGCTTCGCGGGGCCGGATTTATTGGCATATACATCTAATTTCGTCACGCACGAGACCTCGGGAGAACAACCATGACTTCGGTCTGGCGTACCAGTGGCTGGATTCTGTTGGGCAGCGCACTGATCCTCGCGTTATCGCTGGGTACGCGGCACGGCTTCGGGCTGTTTCTGCCGCCGATGAGTGCGCAGTTTGGCTGGGGCCGTGAAGTCTTCGCCTTTGCCATTGCCTTGCAGAATCTCATCTGGGGCCTGGCACAGCCGTTCACCGGCGCACTGGCTGACCG
>CAURWS010000594.1:0-3417 GCA_963528485.1 uncultured Pseudomonas sp.
GCACACAGGTGTTGTGGCGATGTCGTGTACAAAAACCGCGACAATACGGACGAAAGGCATATATCCCGTATAGACTCTCAGCCGGTAGAATCCATGCTCGTGCCAGCGTCCGGCCCCGGGACGCACCGTTTTCTCTTTTCTTCACCCTTGCCTGGCCGACTGCCGGGCGAGTTCTCATCAGGTTGGGAGTTTGTACATTGGCAGTAAGTAATCTGGATACCCATGCGTTATTCGTGCTTGGAGATTTGCGCGCGAAGTTGGTAAAGCAGTTCCAGGCACGTTTCGTTTATGTCATCGAGCAGTCTCCCGAGGGCATTTACATGTCCGAAATCGACACCGAGGGCGCTATGGTGGTCGATGACAAACCGCGTCTGGAGCTTAAAGTCGGCGACCATTTCCGCGCGGCGGTCTTGCCGAGCCGTGAAGGCGGCAAGTTCGAAATCCGTTTTCGCGAGATCAAGATGACCATCTACGGCCTGGGCGAATACGCCTTTGTCGACGTGCCGGAAGGCCATGGCATCGTGTTCAAGGAATCCCACACCGTGTTCATGGTGTTCGCCGCCCATGAGCAGATTCAGCTGGGCCTGAGCAAGATCCTCAAGTCCGCGACCGCCAAGGCCGCCAAGTGGCGCAAGGGCGAACTGACGTTCAAGGCCAGTGAATAATCCCGCCGGCCCTGAAGCATCACCTGACTAGAAGCGTGTCTGCACCGCCAGCTCGAACGTACGGGGTTCGCCCAGGTAGTACGCCGGCGAAACGTGGGCGAAGCGGGCATAGACCTCGTCGGTCAGGTTACGCACGCGGCCGGTGATCGATGTGTGAGAGTCGACCTTGAAGGTCAGAAAGCTGCCATACAGCGTGTAGGACGGCATTGTCTGGGTGTTGGCGTTGTCGGCGTACACCGACGCCACGTAGCGCGCGTCCACGCCACCTTGCCAGCTGGGCGTGAAGTCGTAGGTCAGCCAAAGATTGGCGACCTTGTCCGGCACGTTGGTGGGCGTATTGCCCTTGCGCGAGACCACGACCCCAGCGGCATTTTTCTCGCTGAACGCGTCGTACTGCGCGTCGACCCAAGCCACGTTGCTCTCCACCAACAGGTTCGGCGTGACCCGCAATGCACTGGCCAGCTCAACGCCCCGTGACGATTGCTGACCCACCGGGATGGTGTTGGTCGGGTCCTGCGGATCAGTGACGGCAAAGTCCTTGCGTTCGATGGTGTAGGCCGCGACCGTGGCCGAGCCGCGCCCCTGCAAGTAATCGAACTTGCTGCCGATCTCCCACTGTTTGCCCGTCGACACGTCGAAATTCTGCGTGCCGCTCGGCTGTTCGGCCGCCGTGCTGTATTGCACATACACGTTGGCGCTGGGCAGAAACTGCCAGGTCAGCCCCGCACGGCCCGTGACCGGCTGCCAGTCGCGACGCAGATGCCGAGGGTTGCTGGCCGTCACCACGCGATGGTTGGTTACGTCCAGATCGATGTCGTCATAGCGCAGGCCGGTCACCAGCGACCACTGCTCGTTCAGCGCCAGACGGTTTTCCACGAACATGGCCCTGGTCGTCACCTCGTTGGTTTTGTCTTTCACAAAGCCCTGCCGCGTGCCCGGCAAATCGTAGAAATGGCCGGGGGAGAAATGGTCCGGATCGATGCTGTTGTTGGCCGGCACATTCCACGGATTGCTGGTGGTGCTGTTGACTTTGTACTCGAAACCGCCCGCCCAGGTCGTGGCCATGCCCAGCAGGCTGCTGTCATGGCGCAGCTCGAACTGATCGCCACCTTGCGTGCCTTCGTGGCGCACCAGGTAGGCGGTCGAGCGATTGATCGCGCTGTTGTCGGCGTTGTACTGGTAGGTCTCCAGGTTGCGGTAATCGCGCTGACTGTCCAGGTGATACAGGGTGTTGCGCAGGGTCGTGGCGTCATCGATGCGGTAGTCGATGATCGAGCGAATCCACTTCGTGCGCTGTTCGTACAGCCCGTCGTCGACGTTGTAATTGCGAAAGCGGTTGTGTTTGTCGATCTTCAATTCGCCCGCCTTGGGGTTGAGCACCGGCGTACCCCAGTAGGGACTGTCCTCGTGCTCGTCCTGATATTCCAGCGCCAGGGTGTGGGACAAATCCGGGGTGATGTCGCTGAGCAGAGAAAAGGCCACGTTCCAGGCATCGTTTTCCTGACGATCAATGTAGCCGTTGCTGGTGGTGTGGCTGACGTCGAGTCGGGCGTAGTGCTGAACCTGCGACGCGGGTTCACTCAGCGCATGGTTCATACCGAACGCGGTTTGCGTGGTATCGAAACTGCCATAGCTGAGGCGCCCTTCGGCGGCCTGTTCCTGGCGGGTGGCCAGTCTGGTCACGTAGTTCAGCGAGCCACCCACTGAGCCTGCGCCGTTCATCACGGAGGAGGGCCCGCCGAGCAGTTCGACCCGATCGTAAATCCAGCTGTTGACCGGCCGCGCCAGACCGGTGGCGACGTTGATGCCGTTGAACATCTGCGTCACCTGGCTGCTGGTAAAGCCGCGATAGGAAATGAACCCGCCAAAACCCGGAGGCGCGCTGGCATTGACGCCGGGCAGGGCGTTGGCGGCGTCCTGAAAATTCTGCGCGCCACGGCGTTCGATGTCCGCGCGGTTGGCGACGGCGATCGAGGCCGGTGTTTCGCGCAGGGTCAGGCCCAGATGGCTGGCGCTGCTGGGTTGTTGTTCGAGGTCCAGGCCGGTGGCATCGGTCATGGTTTCATCGTTGATCGTGACGGGGGCCAGATCAATGGCCGATTGTGCGTGGGCCAGCGCAGGCAGGCTGCCGATCAAACCGACGAGCAGGGTGATACGTTTCATGGTTAAAACCTGAAATGAGGTCGAGCGAATCCCGAGTCTTCGGCGCGTGTTTGCGGCGGACGTGCGTCGGCCACGGAAACGGCTATCCGAAAAACCGGAAGTGAGGGGCTGAAGTCAGATCAGGCTAGGGGCGGTGCGCGGGGATTGGCGGTGGGCCAATGGAAAGAGGAGGGCGGCTCAAAGAACGCAACCACCGCAGGCGGCGGGCTGTGTTGTTCGGGGAGGATGGCCAGGGTCAGGCTGGAATTCAGCGCCGGGCCCATGCCGCCGGTGGAGCACAGGGGGCAGCCGAAGGCGGCGGAGAGGGTGGGGAGTTTCTGCTCGCCCGGCTTGAACGCATCGACCGTGGTAAGGGCGCGGCCATCGGTTGCGCAGAACTCGCCGCCGATCCCGTTGAGCTGCATGCCGACCTTCTGGCCGTGGCCGATGCTGCAGGCGAACACGTTGAACAGGACGCAGCAGTAGAGCATCCATGCGATCAAGTGGCGGTCTGAGCGGGTCAGTTTCATGGCGCGGGAATGTATCAGAAGTGATGCGATGGACGGGGTGCGACAAATTGGCGCTGCCTTTTCCGGGGGCGGGTGCATAG
>CAURWS010000595.1:0-3388 GCA_963528485.1 uncultured Pseudomonas sp.
CACCAGCACTGCCAGCGACGAATGTGAGGCTTGCGACCAAGTCGGCCGGGCGCACGCTAGCCGAGACTGCACCAGCATCCCAAGCATTTGTTGTTGCCAGCTTTACCAGCTTGTTCGCCATGAATTCTCGCCTTCGTTATGCGAGGACGTTCTGTGCCTGATAGAGCTGAAAAGTCGATCCGGCAGGGATGTCGTATGGAGTTGCAAAACGGGCGACCGAGAGCAATACGCCGGTGTTTCCACCTTTCGCTGACTCTGAGACTACAAACCCGCCGTACAGCCGCTTCGCGGCAGTGAATGTGAAGACCGCCCGATTGTTGATGCTGGTGATCAAGCTCGCCCCGTCGTAGGCAGCATTCCACACTGGTCGAGAGGTTTGACTGTAGGCCGTGGACTCGCCAATCACGCTTGGCAGGTCGGAAGCTTTAGCTGCCTTCACCGGCGTGTAGTTCCCCTCATAAACGCCGACGTACCATGGCGCAATAACGGGCTGAGTGCCGAGGAACAAGCCTGCGACGTAATCCACGCCTACCTGAGGATTCAGGTTCGCATCAATGCCACGCTGCAGGATGTTTCCCTGGGCATCGATCACCTCGCCGATGAAGACAAGTCCGCTGCCCAGAGGCGCGTTCATTTGATGGCCGCTCATAGAATATCGATCTCCGCTTCTGTGTAGTCGTTGGCCCGCAGAGGATTTGCCTCCGAAGCACTGCGCATCGTGGTAACCACCAACTGGCTACCGTTGCGCTCGATAATTCCGGAGCTTCCGTGACTGGCGATTCCTGGCAAGAAGTTTGCGGCGCTGATCAAAGCTGCCTTGCCCAAGCCATCGCTTTTAGCCAGTCCATAGCGGGTCATCCACGCAGCAAAGTTGTCGACCGTCTTGACCATGGATCCGCGAACACCGCCGTATGGAAGAATGTCTATCTGCTGAGGCTCATCGGTTTCGATGCCGGAAACGAAGTAGGTTTTGTCGGCCACCACGAAAAGTCCGTTGTCAGCCGCGACGATGCCGTCTATCGGGGCTGGATACTGGAAGAACCTTTTGGCCTGGTTGCGCAAATGAGGTCGAAGAGGCTCCGTCAGCCAGAGAGTTTTCCCGTCTGCGATGCAGATGACGCCGCCAGATGTGCAGATGAAGTCGCCCGGTACCGGGCCTCGCAGCCCTTCGGTTTCCAGCCTCTGCGTATCCGTGCTGATCGTGGAGCACTGGAAGCCCCCTGCACCTTCGAACTGCAGATAAAGCTCACTGGCCTGAGGAGGCCCGACATATAAGCGAACTTTGCCGCCTACCGGAGGCTGTGGAAGGGTGAAAATAAGCGATCCGTTACTGGGCACCGTAATGACGATTGGAAGGGTCGTACCGCCCTCATCGCCATGCGCGTCAACGAAGGTTGCAGAGCACTGGTACTCGCCAGCCAGCAAGCCGCCTTCGGCAATGGCCGGGACTGGCTGACTGCTGACAAATGGAACGCCCCAGGGCCGCAAGATGCCACCCTGGAACCGAAGGCACTCTTCTTCTGTGCAGAAAAAAAGCTCTTGGTTGAACACGGCGCCAGCGAACCGGCCATGGCTGGAAATGGCTTTCAGAGAGGTGGTTGAGTCGGTTTGCGCATCGAACAGGCGAAGGGTCGCGCCATCGGCCATCAGGATGGACCTGTCAACACTCAGAACTCCCCGAAGAGCGGACGCTGGGACTTGCCTTGAGTAGCCAGACCGCATCATGAACACGCCATTCGGCCCTGAGTCGACGTTCAAGGCGTCTCTGACAGTCCCGGCCGGTAATGCGAACTCGTTGGATCGGTTGTTGATGCCACCCGGCCATGGGCCGCGCAGGACCGGAGGAGCCTCTGCCATTACCAGTTGCTCCGGATTGGGCGGGAGCAATCGCCGCGACGGAGAATCCCTTTCTCCAGCGCGGTCTGGCAGGCCGCCTCAAATCGAGCCAAGTGCTTGTCAGAGCTTTCGATGCTGTAGGTTTCACCCTCATTCACCCGGTAAGCCTTGTAGGCGATATACGCGAGCAAATGGCGGCGATCTGACGGAAGAATATCGGGAATCCGATCACACTTCGCGAGTTCCTTGATCGGCCGGCGGATGACCTGCAGGCGAACCTCACCGGCAGCAGTCGGCTTTGGGTAAAGCTTCAGGATGCCTACCGGATTGAAGTGGAAATGCGAAGCGCACCCGCTGTAGGCCATCCAGTAACCACCACGAAAACCATTCCCGAAGCCACTTAGGCATCGCTGAAGGCGGCATGAAGGACTGCCCTCGATCCACGCATCGACTACATCAATGATGCAGGGGTCAAGCTCAAAGCGATCCTCGCCGACGCCATACGGAATCAGGGTGACGTCGCTGTCGTCGTCGTAAAAGCTTTTCGATTGCTCAGCGAACTCCGTCAGCGCCTCATTCGTCCACCGAATCAACTGGTTGTCGGACCAGAAATACGGCTCAATGGCGTCCTTCTCGTCTTCACGGAAGGCTTTGATGAGGGCGCCGACGGTTTCGTAGGCCATGATTTATGCCAGGGACTTTTCGAAGTCGTCGAAGGCAGCATCCAGCTCAACCTTGGTGACGTTGAAACCAGCTTCTTTCTTCACGGCTGCCAGCTTCGGTCGACCGTTCGTGTCGACTTCATCCGCATCATTGCGCTCGATGACAGCCTCGACAGCTTTGAGGATCAGCTCGGATTTTGTCGCGGTGGCTTCTTCCTCTTCCTCGATGTCCACGCCGACCGGCGCGCAGCCTCTGGCCAGGGCTTCCTTGCGGAAGCGGACAGGGATTGGAGTGCCAGCCAATTGATCTTCTGGATGGGTGCGGTGCACGCACATGCTGTGACCGGTCAACAGAGCGATCGACAGAGAATTCATGCCCGAAGGCGGATTGAAGCGGAGTGTGTCAGACATCGTTTTGCCCCTCTATCTGGTGAATGCCCCGGCGGACCGGGGCGGCTTTTTTAAATCAGTCCTGAATCTCGTCAGCTTTGCGCTCGACGACATACTGGAAGTACACACGAGCCTGGCCGGCGGTTGCTGCTGCGCCAGTTTGGGCGAAGGTTGCAACCAGCTGACCGGCCGCAGGGGTTGTGTAGCCAGTGGCGTTGGCCAGCGCCTTGCGGCCGGTGGTCTTGATGTCGATCGCCGAACCGTAACGGGTTGCCGAGCCTGCATCGCCGATGCTCAGGGTCGCAGTGGTAGCCGAGTTGAACGCGACCTTCACGTCGATCCAGGCGTGGGTAATGGTTGCGCCTTCCGGCATGCCAGCGATGTTGATCACACCGCCGGCGGCGAAGTCGGCCGGGACCAAGTCCTGGTAGCCGACCAGAGGCCACTGACGCTCATACACGAAGTAATTCATGGTCTGCTCCTTACTGGCCGGAGTTCGG
>CAURWS010000596.1:0-3387 GCA_963528485.1 uncultured Pseudomonas sp.
GCTTCATGCCCGGCGGCCTGGGCGGCGCAGAAGCGGTGATGGTCGGGCTGCTGGTCTTCAAAGGCATGAACAGTGCCGATGCCGTGGCCGCCACGGTGCTGATTCGCCTGGCGACGTTATGGTTCGCGGTGGCTATCGGCGCCTTGATGCTGTTTAGGCTCAAGGGCGAAGCGACGCCGCAGGGTGAAGCGATTCAATAGCTTTGATCACGAAAAAAGGGACAGGAGTGCAATTCATGGTGGCAGCAGTACCTTATCGAGCGTCGACGTGGGTCCCCCTGCTATGGGTGGTCGGGGCGATCCTCGCCAGCTTTCTCGCTTCGAGCGGGCCGATCCAATGGATGGACAACGGCATGTTTCTCGCCGACGCCGCACAGGGCCAGTACTTCAGCCAGACGCTGACGCCGCTGGACCATCCTCTTTATCTGTTCGTCACCACTGCGCTGTTCGCAGGTTTCGGGCCCTATGTGCTGAGCCTGATGAACTCGCTGCTGCTGATCCCGCTGGCGTGGGCCATTTTTCGCCTGGCCAAGGGCGCCGGTGCGACAAACGCTCAGGCCCTGCTGGCCATCGCTGCCGCCGTGCTGTGCCATTGCGTGTTCTGGGTCTCGACCAAGGCCGAGGTCTACGTGCTGCACACGCTGCTGATCACCCTTGCCTACATGGTGCAGTTCCAGGACAAACAGCGTCTGGGGGTGATGCCTTCGCTGTTTCTCATCGGCGTGCTGACCGGGCTTGCGGCAGCGATCCACCAGTTGACCTTCATCGTCCTGTTCCCGCTGTACGTGCAACTGCTGCGGCAGCACAAGGCGCGCCTGCTGATTACCCTGCCCGCCTTCGCCATGGGGTTTTCAGTGGCCCTGCCCGGCATCCTCAACGAACTGCACAGCGGCATGAACCTGATCGACATCGGCCATCGCTACCTGATCGGCATCCCCGACAAGACTGCCGAACAAAGCTGGCAGGGCTCGCTGTTCCGCTTCGACGACATGTGGCACGAGAAGAATTCGGTGGCGCTGCTGTTGCTCTCGCTGATCGGCCCGCAACTGGTGGGCCTGCTGCTGTTACCCAAGAGCCCGGCGCTGCGGCTGTTGTGGTGGGCAGCGATGATGAACTTCATCTTCGCGGTGTCCTACAACGTCACCGACCGCTTCACCTTCTTCCTGCCGGGTGCCGTACTGCTGAGCATCATCGGCGTCATCCAGCTGCAAAAACTGCTCCCGCGCAAGGCCGCCGGGCTGGTCACGGCCTCGCCACTGGCCGCCCCCATAACCCTATTGGCGGTGTTCGCCGTGTATGCCAGCGGCACGATTCAGCTGCCGGTGCACAAGGAAACCCTGCCGTTTCGCGACGACATTCACTATTTCATGGTGCCCTACCTCACTGACCGCTCCGCCGAGGAGTTCGTCCAAAGCTACGAACTGTCAGCCCCCGAAGGTGCCCTGATCATCGCCGACTGGACCCCCAACGGCGCCCTGCGCTCGGCCCAAGTCAGCGGGTTGCTCAAAGGACGCACGTTTGAGTTGTGTGAAGAGGTGCAGGACATTGACAGCTACATAAACGGCCCGGGCGCGTACCTGGCGCGGACCAGTTACTGCGACATGATTGGTGAGCGCTTTGCGTTGGAGACGTTGCCGGTGGGGTATGAGTTGAGGGTGAAGTAGTCAGTCTGCGGCCAGCCGGGTCAACGGCAGCTTGCGCGAAGCCAGTTTGTGCAACATCCGCAAGCCGGTATCAGAACGTTGCGACAGGCGTGTCAGACGCAGGATCCAGGCGACCTCTGAATGACTGACCTTCACAGGCGCTTCGGGACAGGCCTGAACATTGCGCAACGTCAGTAACGCCAGACCTATGGTCCACGCCAGAAATCGACGAATCCTGGTGTGCCTGGCGGGGATCAGCAGCGTGAAGTCCAGCGCCTGCAAAAGGTGCGCGTTCGCCGTGCCGACCAACTCAACAATCGCTTTGGTATGGCCCGGATGATGAACTCCGGCCTGCAGATGCTCAGCCTCGACACGATGTTCGGCCAGCAGATCGCGCGGCAGCCAGCACACACCACGGGCGGCGTCGTCCCGTTGATCCTTGAGGATGTTGGTCAATTGCAGACCCGCGCCGAACGAGCGCGCCAGCTTGCGCAAGGCTTGACGCTGGGGAGCCAGCTCAGGCGCGTAGTCAATGAAAAACTCGGTCAGGGTCTCCCCCACGCATCCAGCAACGCAATAGCAGTACCGATCAAGTTCCTGACGATCCGCCAGTCCCGACAGCGAGGCCTTGTTCTGGAACTCGGCCATGCCCTGGGTCATCACGGTCAGGCAGGCAAGCGTCGCATGGCGCTGGGTGGCGTTGAGGGTGGCTGTGACTGCGAGCACCTGCGGCATATGCCGGATCAGGTCGCGCTCGGCAGCAAGGGTACGCTCGGTCAAGTGTCGACTCAGCTCATCGCTCAGGCGTACGGCGTCGGCCTTGCCCATCACGACATCGAGAAATGCGCTCTGGAATGAGTGTTTTTGAACGACCGTGAGCCCCGGCTCGTCCTCGATGGTGTCGGCCATTCGGCACAGCAGATAGGCGTTGGCCACTGCGGTCCGAAGCTCTGCGGGCAGCTGCGGAATGGTCAGGGCGAAGGTGCGGGAAACCTGGGGCAGGATGTGATTCTGATAATCAACGGGAGTGGTTCCGGCATGGCGATCTGTACGATCCACCAGAATCAACGCTTCATCCATGCTGCCATCCTGTTCGCCACACCCGAGGTCTTGATTCAATCCGGCGCAAGGCGCCAGAGTCAGTTCGGGAACATACCTTCATTGGCGCCAGAGTGCACCTCGGGTAGTCAGGACAGTTACTTGCGTTGGCCTGCGTTGCGCAAAAACTGCCGGCTATACCTTCTCTAACGCGTCTTCCTTATGCATCGCCAAATGCCCGGCCTTGTCGCTCTTGACCTCGTACTGCGGCTCGTCTTTGGAAGCGTGTCGATGCCGCCCCATGAACTCGACATCGTGGGTCACGACTTTAGTCACCACCCCCACCACATGCCCCACGTCCGAATTCCAACGTACGTGATCGCCTTTCTTGAATTTATGGGTCATGACGTTTTCTCCTTCACAAATCAGGGCTGCCAGAGGGTCTGGCTGCCTTCGAGTTTGCGGTCGAGAAAGCTCGCCGCGCTGATCAGCGCCAGGTGGCTCAACGCCTGAGGGGTGTTGCCCAGGTGGTGACCGTGAGCGTCGAATTCTTCGGCGTAAAGGCCCAGCGGGTTGGCGTAGCGCAGCAATTGTTCGAATTCCAGATGGGCCTGCTCCACACGCCCGGCCCGCGCGAGGCATTCGACGTACAAAGAATGAGCAGGCGACAAAAACTCAAACCCAGGCGAGTCAGCGCCGAATACTGT
>CAURWS010000597.1:0-3387 GCA_963528485.1 uncultured Pseudomonas sp.
CTTTTCCTTCTTGTTGATCGGCTACTGGCACCACCGCGCCGACGCCCGACGCGGTGCCTACATGGCGCTGATGGTCACCGGCGCAGGCGGCCTGGCGCTGTTGGTGGGGGTCATGCTGCTGGGCCATGTGGTCGGTAGTTACGACCTGGACCGGGTGCTGGCATCGGGTGATGCCATCCGCGCTCACGCCCTTTATCCCGTTCTGCTGACCCTGATCCTCATCGGCGCGCTGAGCAAAAGTGCGCAATTTCCCTTCCACTTCTGGCTGCCCCACGCCATGGCGGCGCCGACGCCGGTGTCGGCGTACCTGCATTCGGCAACCATGGTCAAGGCCGGGGTGTTCCTGCTGGCACGGCTGTGGCCGGCGCTGTCCGGCAGTGAACAGTGGTTCTGGATCGTCAGCGGCGCCGGGGCCTTCACCCTGGTGATCGGCGCGTATTCAGCGATTTTCCAGACCGACCTCAAGGGCCTGCTCGCCTATTCCACCATCAGCCACCTGGGCCTGATCACCCTGCTGCTGGGCCTCAACAGCCCCCTCGCCGCCGTCGCTGCGGTCTTTCACATTCTCAACCACGCGACGTTCAAGGCCTCGCTGTTCATGGCCGCTGGCATCATCGACCACGAAAGCGGCACGCGGGACATTCGCAAGCTCAGCGGCCTGATCAAACTCATGCCGTACACGGCGACCCTGGCGATGGTTGCCAGCGCGGCAATGGCTGGCGTGCCGTTGCTCAACGGTTTTCTGTCCAAGGAAATGTTCTTCGCCGAAACCGTGTTCATCACCTCCACCGCCTGGGTCGAAGCCGCGTTGCCGGTGATCGCGACCATTGCCGGGACCTTCAGCGTCGCCTATTCCCTGCGCTTCACGGTGGATGTGTTCTTCGGCCCGAAAGCCACGCGCCTGCCCCACACCCCCCACGAACCGCCGCGCTGGATGCGGGTGCCGGTCGAATTGCTGGTGCTCGCCTGCCTGATCGTCGGGATCTTCCCGGCGCTGTCGGTCGGCCCGTTGCTGGCTGCCGCTGCGCAGCCCGTGGTGGGCGGCACCTTGCCCGAATACAGCCTGGCCATCTGGCACGGCTGGAACGCGCCGATGATCATGAGTTTGATCGCCATGGCGGCCGGGATCGTGCTCTACCTCTTGCTGCGTCCGCGCTTCAAACGCGACCGCTTCCAAAAGACCCCGCTGATCGGGCGCCTGAACGGCAAGCGCCTGTTCGAAGCGCTGCTGGTCAGCAAATTGCGCGTTGCCCGTGGGCTGGAAGGCCTGCTGACGACCCGTCGCCTGCAGGCGCAATTGTTTCTGATGGTGTTCGTGGCGCTGGTCGCAGGCTTCGTGCCGATGTACGAAGGCGGCCTGACCTGGGGCAACCGGCCGAAAATCCCGGGCTCCGGCGTGTTCGTCATGCTCTGGGTGATCGCCATCGCCTGCGCCCTTGGCGCTGCCTGGCAAGCCAAGTACCACCGGCTGGCGGCGGTGACCATGGTCGGCGTCTGCGGCTTGATGACCTGCGTGACCTTTGTCTGGTTCTCTGCGCCGGACCTGGCCTTGACCCAGCTGGCCGTGGAAGTGGTCACCACCGTGCTGATTCTTCTCGGCCTGCGCTGGCTGCCGCGCCGTAACGAAAACGTCGCCCCGCCCACCCGCTCGCGCAATCGCGCACGGGCTCGCAGGGTGCGTGACTTCGTGCTGTCGGTGGCCGTTGGTGGCGGCATGGCGCTGCTGTCCTACGCGATGCTGACCCGCCCGACGCCCAACGCGATTTCCGAGTTCTACTTGAGCCGCGCGCTGGCCCAGGGCGGCGGGACCAACGCGGTTAACGTGATGCTGGTGGACTTCCGCGGCTTCGACACCTTTGGCGAAATCACCGTATTGGCAGTGGTGGCGCTGACCGTTTTCGCCCTGCTGCGACGCTTCCGCCCGCCGAAAGAAAGCATCGCCCTGCCCGCTCAGCAACGTTTGCTGGCGCGGGATGTGGTCACCGATCTGGTCAACCCGCGCCATGCCAAAGACACCGCGCTGGGTTTCATGATGGTGCCTGCTGTGCTGGTGCGTCTGCTGCTGCCGGTGGCGTTCGTGGTTTCGATGTACCTGTTCATGCGCGGCCATAATCAGCCGGGCGGCGGGTTTGTCGCGGGGCTGGTGATGTCGGTGGCGTTCATCCTGCAGTACATGGTCGCGGGTACTCAGTGGGTCGAGGCGCACATGAGCCTGCGCCCGCTGCGCTGGATGGGCACCGGGCTGTTCTTCGCCCTTGCCACCGGCTTGGGTTCGATGGCGCTGGGCTACCCGTTCATGACCACCCACACCGCGCACCTGCACCTGCCGTTGCTGGGCGACATGCACATCGCCAGCGCGCTGTTTTTCGACATCGGCGTGTACGCCGTGGTGGTCGGCTCGACCCTGCTGATCCTCACTGCGCTGGCTCACCAATCGGTGCGCAGCCATCGGCCGACCTCGCTGCCGCAGCCCATCGAGCCTGCGCCCGACGCGTCTGCCAGCCCCGCCACTTCACAAGGAGCCCTGTGATGGAAGAAGTCATCGCAATTGCCATCGGCGTGCTCGCCGCCTCCGGCGTGTGGCTGATCCTGCGCCCCCGGACCTTTCAGGTGGTCATGGGCCTGTGCCTGCTGTCCTACGGCGTCAACCTGTTCATCTTCAGCATGGGCAGCCTGTTCATCGGCAAGGAGCCGATTATCAAGGACGGCGTGCCTCAGGACCTGCTCAACTACACCGACCCGCTGCCCCAGGCGCTGGTGCTCACGGCCATCGTCATCAGCTTTGCCATGACCGCGCTGTTTCTGGTGGTGCTGCTGGCCTCTCGCGGCCTGACCGGCAACGACCACGTCGACGGCCGGGAGAGCAGTGAATGAGCCTGATGAATCAACTGATCATCGCGCCGATCCTGCTGCCGGTGCTGACCGCCGCGCTGATGCTGTGGCTCGGCGAAAAACATCGCCCGCTCAAGGCGCGCATCAACTTGCTGTCCACGGCGCTGGGCCTGGCCATCTCGATCACCCTGATGATGTGGGTGCAGAAGACCGGCACCACCGGCTCCATCGGCGTGTACCTGCCGGGCAACTGGGAGTCGCCATTCGGCATCGTGCTGGTGGTCGATCACCTGTCGGCGCTGATGCTGGTGCTGACCGGCATCGTCGCCTTTTGCGCGCTGCTGTTCGCACTGGCCCGCTGGGACCGCGCGGGCGCGAGCTTTCATGCGTTGTTCCAGATCCAGTTGATGGGCCTGTACGGCGCGTTTCTGACCGCCGACCTGTTCAACCTGTTCGTGTTCTTCGAAGTGCTGCTGGCGGCGTCCTATGGCCTGATGCTCCACGGCTCGGGACGCGCGCGGGTGTCGGCGGGGCTGCATTACATCACCATCAACC
>CAURWS010000598.1:0-3380 GCA_963528485.1 uncultured Pseudomonas sp.
CGAACATGCTGGGGCATATCACGCCCGATGACTTCAACGTGGTGACCGCACTTTCTCAAGGCTCCCAGACCGAAGCAGGCGTGGTGCTGCGCGTCCAGCAGATCAAAATCGACGACAAGGCCACGCTGAGCCGCGTCTTGGTCTTCAGGCAGGAAAATGCGGCGGGGGATCTGCAACGGCTGATCATGTTCACGTCCAACGCCCCCCGCCCGCGCCTTTTCCAGGGCTTCGACAGTGAAACTCAGATGCTGCACGAGCTTGTCGCCTGGACCGCCAGCCCCGAGATGACCCGCTACCTGCTTGAGCAACTGCACGTCGTCGACCGTCCGGCACTCGATCAGACCCTGGCCGCGTTGCGCGAGAAGCCGTTCCCGAAAACCGGGTTCCTGCAGCTGATCACGCTGGACAGCTACGCCAGCGGCCTGCAGACCCTGGTCACGCAAGCGATCGAGGCGATGCTCTCCGAGCACGAAACCCACACGCCAGCGTGGTATGCACAGGCCACCCCCGAGCAACGCCAGAAGCTGGTGGCGCTGGAAGACGCCATCAACGGCGCGCTCGATCATTACGCGGCGCAGCCCCACACCCGCGTTCAGGAGTTCGAAGACTACGTACACCAGCGCGCCAGCGAGAAAATCTGCCAGTTGCTGGGCGTCCCGGCAGGCAGCGTGGACCCCGATCACATCGTCATCGCCTCCGAACGCGAGACGCTGACCTACACCGCGATGATGCGCAATGGCTACGACGACAGCATTGGCCTGCTGACGCCCACCGCCGATACCACCGCGACCTTCAAAGGCCCGGAAGGCATAGACCTGAGCCCGCTCACCCCGGCGCTGGTGGCAGGCTCGGTGCGCGGCAAGTGGCTGGCAGACGCCTACGCCGACCTGGTCAAACGCACCCTGCTCGATCCGCAATCGGCGGGTTATGACTATCGCCGCCAGAGCAGCGCGCTGATCACTCGCCTGCAGATGCAAGCCGCGGCATTGCGCAGCTTGTTGAAGGGCCACATCGACGAAACCCAATATCAATGGCTTGAGCAGAGCATCGAGCACCTGAATGACGACACGCCCGACACCCGCGCCCGGCATCCCGTTTACCCGCTGCAGATCCACATCGACAAGCCGTTCATTGCCTTGCACCTGGGGGGAATCGACCAGTTGGTCGTGACCGACACCGACCTGATCCATGTGGAAACCGTGCAAGGTTGTTATGCCCTGATGCCGACCCACCTGCGCCTGGCCGCGTTGCTGTACACGCCAAACGCGCCCGATGGCATCGAATTTCGCACGTTCAGTTCGTTCGTCGACTCCCTGCGTCACGTCGGCATGATCGATTACTACAAGGATCGCTGCCGCATCAACGCTCGACGCCTTCTGTCGTTCTTCCTCAACGACATGAAGCAGGGCAACGGCAACAAGCGCCCGACACTGCCAAACGAGCCGATCGCCGATTTTGCCCAGGTCTGCTTCAACCGCAAGATCGAACGCAAGCTGCGCGACGCCGATGAAACCACGACCAATCGTCACGACATGCTCAGCCAGGTGATCTGGAACAGCGTCGACATCATCGCCACCGTCATCACGGCGCCGTTCCCGCCACTGAGTTTTGCCGTCGGCGTGGCGTTGTCCTTGCGCGACGCAACCCTGGCGGTCAAGGCCCTCGCGGGGCACTCCCCGGAAACCGCGCCGGGGCTGTTTCTGGCCGCAGCCCTGAACCTGGCAGGCGCCTACGGTGACTTGACTCAGGGCCTCAAAGGCTTTGGCGGCATCGCGCGAAAACTGGCCGAACGTGCAAAGTCGGGCGCTCGACCGGCCGCACTGAGGCAAGCTTCCAGCGTGCGTAAATCAGAAGGCCTGTACCCACTCAAGCTCGATGACGAGCCGTGGCTGATCGGCAAACCCGACGCCAACGGCAAGGCGCAGGTTTACCAGAACTTCGGTTTCGAGCCGGACGACGTCTATCCGACCGGCCAGTACCTCAGCAAAAGCGAGAGCGGCGCCTGGCAGCCGCTGGACCGCCCTTCCACGGCAGACGCTTCAACCGTCGGTTTCAGTCGCCATCGGGTCACGAATGTCTCCCTGCAGGACCTGCCGAGGCTCAGCGAAGGGCACGCCAACGGCGTCAGCCTGGGCAACGGCACGTTCTACATTGAACTGGATGGCGCGGTGTATCAGGTGAACTACGACGCAAGCCTGGGTTGCTGGCACATCGTCGATCCGCAAAACCCCTTCGCGTTTTTCGGGCGCCAGCCTGTGCGGCTGAACGAGCAGGGCCAATGGCAGGTAATCGAACGTCCACGGCTGCGCGCAGGCAATGACACCCCCGGCAGCAGTGCGGCGGGAGAAGCCGGCACGACCGGCACCGGGTTGCACCCCTATGAGCTGCCCGCTGAATTGCAGCCTCACATGGACGACATTCTGACCCGCACGTCCATGGACCCGTATGCGGTCGGTCTGGAAGAGTTCTTTGAAAGCTACTACGCGAAAATGCGCGAGACCTACCAGACGCTCAGGAATAATCTCTATCGCGAGGCCCAGGCATTTTTTGCAGGACCGGTGGCCCTGCCTGCGCGGCCAGTACTACCCACCGTGGATGCCTCGACCACCCTTGGCGGTTTTCTGGAACATGCATTCGCCCAAAGCAACGGTCTGGTGATCGGCGAGGCGGCGAAATCCGTCGCCAGCAAACGGCTGCTGATCCAGAACATGCAGGCACTGGCCGACCAGCGCGTCGAGGTGCTTTACCTTCAGCATCTGTTCACGGACAAGCACACCCGCAAACTGGCCAAGTACCATGCCAAGGGTCGCACGGTCAGGACCGGATCCCATGAAATCAAGAACCACCTCAAGTATGTCAATCAGCGGGCGCTGGACAATCTGAGCCGCAAATACGACTACTACCACCTCATCAAAGAGGCTCATCGGCACGGCATCGAAGTGCGCCCACTGAGTTCTTCTGTCAGTTATCCGCTCAACGAGTACCCGGTCGCAGCTGCCGCCAGTGACAGCGCCGGCGCTCAGAAAATGAGCAATTTCTTCAGCCACAAGGTCATCGATCGCGACGTCGCGGCCCAGCCGAGCAAACGATGGATCGCACTGGTCGACCAGCGTTTGGCGACGACTCACGATCAGGTGTCCGGCCTGGCCGAGCTGCAAGGCGCTATTAGCGTACACATTGAAGACGTGCCCGCAGGTCAGGCCACACGTATCGAGCATGGGACCAACCTGGTGGAAACCCATGCTCAGGCCACGCCGAGCGATTTCAGGATCGAGTTCGCCAGCGCGGACGGCGTGCAACCTGCAGGCACGCCAGTCGCTCCGGCAACAGGGTCCATCGTGCCCCAGGGCGCAGCCGCGCAGGCCGGTCCTGCCGACACG
>CAURWS010000599.1:0-3378 GCA_963528485.1 uncultured Pseudomonas sp.
GTTCCATGACGTTGGCGGAGCTGCGGCTCTTCACGGTTTCAGGGCGGGCCTGAACGATGTAGAGCTTGCCGTCGTCACCGTCCTTGGCCCATTCGATGTCCATCGGGCAGCCGTAGTGCTTCTCGATGATCATCGCCTGGCGCGCCAGGTTGCTGACTTCTTCGTCGGACAGGCAGAAACGTGCGCGCTCGGCGGCATCGACGTCGACGGTCTTGACCGAACGACCGGCCTTGGCTTCGTCGCCGTAGATCATCTTGATCGCCTTGCTGCCCAGGTTGCGCCGCAGGATCGCAGGACGACCGGCTTCAAGGGTGCCTTTGTGAACGTAGAATTCGTCCGGGTTGACCGCGCCTTGTACGACGGTTTCGCCCAGGCCGTAGGCGCCGGTGATGAACACGACATCACGGAAACCGGATTCGGTGTCCAGGGTGAACATCACGCCAGCGGTGCCGGTTTCGGAGCGCACCATGCGCTGAACGCCAGCGGACAGGGCCACCAGCTTGTGGTCGAAACCCTGGTGCACGCGGTAGGAAATGGCGCGGTCGTTGAACAGCGAGGCGAAGACTTCTTTCGCCGCGCGGATCACGTTGTCGATGCCGCGAATGTTGAGGAAGGTTTCCTGCTGACCGGCAAAGGATGCGTCAGGCAGGTCTTCTGCGGTGGCGGAAGAACGCACGGCAACGGCGATGTCCGGGTTGCCTGCCGACAGGGCGGCGAAGGCAGTGCGGATTTCGGCGTTGAGCTTTTCGGGGAATTCAGCCTCCATGATCCACTGACGAATCTGCGCACCGGTTTTGGCCAGTGCGTTGACGTCGTCGACGTCCAGGGCATCGAGTGCCTTGTGAATCTGATCGTTCAGGCCACTTTGCTCAAGAAAATCACGATAGGCCTGAGCTGTAGTGGCGAAGCCACCGGGAACGGACACGCCTGCGCCCGCCAGGTTGCTGATCATCTCGCCGAGGGATGCGTTCTTGCCCCCCACATGCTCAACATCATGTTTGCCGAGCTTATCGAGGGAAACTACGTACTCTACCAAGGTGATCTCTCCACTAACCGGTTTGTTGTTGGGAAAAGCTTTGGCGCTGGAACCACAGGTAACAACGGATTCTGCGCGCTGGTGGTCTGGATCTTGAAGCCTGTCGCGTAAAACTCGTTAGAATGCGGCCAGTCAAGGCACGCAAGCGCGCCTATGATATCCAAGAATCGTCACCAGCTTAAGGCCCAAGGCGCAAATGAAACGATCCGCTTTCTTTATCTCCGACGGCACCGGCATTACTGCCGAAACCCTAGGCCAGAGCCTGCTAGCGCAATTTGAAAACATAACCTTCAACAAGTTCACGAGGCCCTACATCGACAGCGTCGAGAAAGCCCGTGCAATGGTCGCGCAAATCAACAAGGCCGCCGAGAAGGACGAAGTGCGTCCGATCATCTTCGACACCATCGTCAACCAGGACATCCGCGAGATTCTGGCAACGTCCGACGGCTTCATGATCGACATCTTCTCGACGTTCTTGGCCCCGCTGGAGCAGGAGCTTAGTTCACACTCCTCCTACTCGGTGGGCAAATCGCACTCCATCGGCCACAACTCCAATTACATGGAGCGGATCGAGGCGGTGAACTTCGCGCTGGACAACGACGACGGCGCCCGCACCCATTATTACGATAAGGCGGACATCATTCTGGTGGGTGTTTCGCGCTGCGGGAAGACCCCTACCTGTCTATACATGGCCATGCAATTCGGCATTCGCGCGGCCAACTATCCGCTCACCGAAGATGACATGGAACGGCTGACATTGCCGCCTGCGCTGAAACAGCATCGGGCCAAGTTGTTCGGGCTGACGATTGATCCGGACCGTTTGACCGCCATCCGCCATGAACGCAAGCCCAACAGCCGTTATTCGAGTTTTGCGCAGTGCGAGTTTGAAGTGCGCGAAGTGGAAAACCTGTTCCGCAAAGAGAATATTCCGAACATCAATTCCACACACTTTTCGGTCGAGGAAATCTCGGCGAAAGTGTTGGTGGAGAAAGGTGTGGAGCGGCGGTTCAAATAGAGAAGCAGCGAGAAGCTGCGAGCTTCAAGCTTTAAGCTGCAAGTCAGAGCCGTTCGCTGTGTTCGTGACAACGCGGTCTGGCTCGTAGCTTGAAGCTTAGAACTCCCGTGGCACCCTCACCCAGCCTTCCATCAGCACCCGCGCGCTGCGGCTCATGATGGCTTTCTTCACCTGCCATTCGCCCCCCACCAGCACCGCCTCGGCGCCCACGCGCAAGGTGCCCGAAGGATGCCCGAAGCGCACCGCACTGCGCTCGCCACCGCCCGCGGCCAGGTTGACCAGCGTCCCTGGAATCGCCGCCGCCGTGCCAATCGCCACCGCCGCCGTGCCCATCATTGCGTGGTGCAGCTTGCCCATGGACATCGCCCGCACCAAGAGATCGGTGTCGTCGACTGACACGCGCTTGCCGCTGGACGACACGTACTCGCTGGGTTTTGCGACAAAAGCGACCTTCGGCGTGTGCTGACGCTTGCCCGCTTCGTCGATATTGCCGATCAACCCCATGCGCAGCGCGCCGTAGGCCCGGATGGTTTCGAAACGGTTCAACGCCTGAGGATCGCTATTGATCGCGTCCTGCAGTTCGGTGCCGGTGTAGCCGATGTCGCTGGCATTGACGAAGATCGTCGGGATGCCAGCGTTGATCATGGTGGCCTTGAAAGTGCCGACACCCGGCACTTCGAGGTCGTCCACCAGATTGCCGGTGGGGAACATCGAGCCTGCAACGCCCTCCTCTTCTGCGGCCGGGTCCATGAATTCCAGCTGCACTTCAGCGGCCGGGAAGGTCACGCCATCGAGCTCGAAATCGCCGGTTTCCTGCACCGCGCCATCGGTGATGGGCACGTGGGCGATGATGGTCTTGCCGATGTTTGCCTGCCAGATACGCACGATGGCGACGCCGTTGTACGGCACCCGGCTGGCATCGATCAATCCATTGCTGATCGCAAACGGCCCGACGGCGGCTGACAGGTTGCCGCAGTTGCCACTCCAGTCGACGAAAGGCTTGTCGATGGACACCTGACCGAACAGGTAATCGACGTCGTGATCGGCCTTGATGCTTTTCGACAGGATCACGGTTTTGCTGGTACTCGACGTCGCGCCGCCCATGCCGTCGATCTGCTTGGCGTAAGGGTCGGGGCTGCCGATGACGCGCAACAACAGGGAGTCGCGGGCTGGGCCGGGGACTTGCGCCGCTTCGGGCAAGTCCTGCAGGCGGAAGAACACACCCTTACTGGTGCCGCCGCGCATGTAGGTCGCGGGAATCTTGATTTGCGCTGCATGAGCCATGAGATCGTTTTCCTTTATAGAGACCCGGGCGCCACCCGAAGGT
>CAURWS010000600.1:0-3370 GCA_963528485.1 uncultured Pseudomonas sp.
CGTCATAGCGATAACCGTTGTTGAGGATCAGGTAGCGAGAGCCGTCAGGCTTGATTTCCTGCTTGCCCTTCTCGGCCACCAGCACGGTGATGCCGTGGTCTTTTTTCTCGTCCAGCTTCTTTTCGGAGATGAACACACCGCCAAGATTGATGCGATCGTCGGTCATGGTCTCGGTGTAGGTCACCCGGCTGCCGTCACGCAGCAGCTGGAAACGCCCCGGCACCAGGGTGTCGAATTCGGTCATCGCATCCTGTTTGTTGATCAGCAGCTGGAACTGGGTCGCGCCCTGCGGAGCGAGGCTGAAGCTCAGCCAGGCCACCAGCAGCGACACCAGCGCGGCAGGCGCCAGGGTCATCCACAGCAGGCGTTGCTGGCTCATGCCGGTGGCCGACAGCACGGTCATTTCGCTTTCCAGGTACAGCCGCCCGTACGCCAGCAGGATGCCCAGGAACAGGCCCAGCGGCAGGATCAGCTGCAAGAAGCCCGGCAGACGAAAGCCCATGATCAGAAATAGCACACCCGGGTCAAGTGCACCGGAGGCAGCCTGGGCCAGATACTTGATGAAGCGGCCACTCATGATGATCACCAGCAGCACGGCACTCACAGCGCTCAAGGTAACCAGCACTTCTCGGGACAGGTAACGGAAGACAATCAAACCAGACACTCCAGGGTCGTCACGCTCAGGCAGCCTGACAAGGAAATGGGTCAATCAGGGCGCGCTCGATCACGAACCCTCGAAAAAATATGCGGCATTATCCTGTGATTGAGTGTGTCTGTCACTGAGCGCGCCGGATAGTTCTGTAACCAATGCAAGTACGCGAGTGCTGACGGGGTTGTCAGGGGTCCCAAGCCGGGGTCAAACTGCGGACCTTGCCGCGAGCACGCTGCTGCAGGTCATCGCAGCCCGTCTGGCCGCGCATTCATTTTGCGATAAACCACAGTTTATTCGGGGACCCCGACATGGAATTGGTTGTTAAGAGCGTCAGTGCAGAAACCTTGAAGACCGCCACGCTGGTGGTTGCCGTGGGCGAAGGCCGTACCCTGAGCGATGTTGCACAAAGTATCGACACCCTGAGTGGCGGCGCCATCAGCGCGGTGCTCAAGCGCGGCGACCTGTCGGGCAAAGTGGGCCAGAGCCTGCTGCTGCACAGCCTGCCGAACCTCAAGGCCGAGCGCGTTCTGCTGGTCGGCAGCGGTAAAGAGCCTGAGCTGGGCGACCGCCAGTTCCGCAAGATCATCAGCGGTGTGCTGAACACCCTGAAAAGCCTGGGCGGCACCGACGCAGCCTTCGCGCTGGACCACCTGGACGTCAAAGGCCGCGACACCTACGGCAAAAACCGTCTGCTGGTGGAGACCCTGGCCGATGGTGAATACGTGTTCGATCAGTTCAAGAGCCAGAAAGCCGACCCGCGCGCGCTGAAGAAAGTCACCCTGCTGACCGCCAAATCCAGCGTTGCCGACGTCGAACGCGCCGCCAAGCACGCGCAGGCCATCGCCGCCGGCATGGCCGTGACCCGCACCCTGGGCAACATGCCGCCGAACATCTGCCACCCGACCTACCTGGGCGAACAGGCCAAGGCCTTGGGCAAGGCGCACAAAGGCCTGAAGGTTGAAGTCCTCGACGAGAAGAAAATCGCCGATCTGGGCATGGGCTCGTTCCTGGCCGTCGGGCAGGGCAGCGCGCAACCGCCACGCCTGATCGTGATGCAGTACAACAACGGCAAGAAAAGCGAAAAGCCATTCGTGCTGGTCGGCAAGGGCATCACCTTCGACACCGGTGGCATCAGCCTCAAGCCTGGCCTGGGCATGGACGAAATGAAGTTCGACATGTGCGGCGCCGCCAGCGTGTTCGGCACCCTGAACGCCGTGCTGCAGCTGCAACTGCCGATCAACCTGGTGTGCATCGTCGCCGCCGCTGAAAACATGCCGAGCGGCAATGCGACGCGCCCTGGCGACATCGTCAAGACCATGAGCGGCCAGACCGTCGAGATCCTCAACACCGACGCCGAAGGCCGTCTGGTGCTGTGTGACGCGCTGACCTACGCCGAACGCTTCAAGCCACAGGCGGTGATCGACATCGCCACCCTGACCGGCGCGTGCGTTGTGGCCTTGGGCGGCCACACCTCGGGCCTGCTGGGCAACAGCGACGCGCTGATCAATCAGGTGCTGGACGCCGGTAAACGTGCCGACGACCGCGCCTGGCAACTGCCGCTGTTCGACGAATACCAGGAGCAACTGGACAGCCCGTTCGCCGCCATCGCCACCATCGGCGGCCCGAACGCCGGCACCATCACGGCCGCCTGCTTCCTGTCGCGCTTTGCCAAAGCGTTCGAGTGGGCGCACCTGGACATCGCCGGCACCGCATGGCTGAGCGGCGGCAAGGACAAGGGCGCCACTGGCCGTCCGGTTCCGCTGCTGACTCAATACCTGCTCGACCGCGCGGGCGTTTAATACGCCCCGAAGCACGCCAGGCCCGCTCTGACTGAACGGGCCAGGCATGCTTTGCGTCGATTTTTACGTCCTGCCCACCGCCGACCCGCTGGTGCGTCTGGACTTCGCCTGCAAACTGACCGACAAGGCCTGGCGCCTTGGCCATCGCGTCTATCTGCATTGCAGCGACGCCGAACAGCGCGCCGAGCTGGACGCCCGCCTGTGGCGTTTCAAGGGCGAAACCTTCGTGCCCCATGGTCTGATCGAAGACGATCACGACGCTCCGGTGGCATTGGGCATCGGTAACGACTGCGCCCAACATCAGGATCTGCTGGTCAATCTGGACCTGCGCATCCCCGAATTCTTCAAACAATTCGCACGCATCGCGGAGATCGTCGTGGAAGACCCCGCCATCCGGCAGGCAGCGAGAGAGAGTTTTCGCTTCTACCGTGAACAGGGCTATCCTCTGCAAAATCACCGATTGCAGCGTTTTTGAGTACACGATGGATAATCAAAAACCCCTGAAAGACTCCGCACACCTGCTGGACGATCTGGAATCGATCCGTCAGTTACTGGGTGACGACACCCTGCAACCACCACTGCTGACCGACACAGTGGCCGGCGAAGGGCAGATTCCGCTGTTGTTCGATGTGGTCAGCGGTCAGGTCGTGGCAGCCGATGAATACGAGGCCCATGCCCAAGCCATTCCGCTGCTGACCGCCGAGCCGGCCCCTGCTCTCGCCCAGCCAGCGCCTGCCGCGCCACAGCCTGAACCAAACGCCCCCCGCGCGCCAAATCCGGACGACTTGCTGCACTTGGACAGCGAACTGCGCGCCGCCGCGCAATTGATCATGCAAGACGTGATCAATGACTTCGCGCCGCACATCGAGAACGAAATCAAGCGTCGCCTCGAGGCACGGCTTGAGCGGCTGGTCACGGC
>CAURWS010000601.1:0-3364 GCA_963528485.1 uncultured Pseudomonas sp.
CGTCTACACCGAATCCCAGGACACCGACCCGGCCAAGCTGGCCGCCGGTATCACCGAATCCCTCAACAAGGCACTGGGCCAGGCGCGTCAGGTCAAGGACGTGACCATTCGCCAGGGCAGCCGCAACAGCTACCCGATCTACGACGACAAGGGCCAGAAGATTACCGGCTGGCGTGAACGCGCCGAACTGCGTCTGGAGAGCCCGAACTTCGCCGCCCTGTCCAAACTGACCGGCGAACTGCTGGGCAACGACATGAAAATGGCCGGCATGGACTTTTCCATCTCCGACCCGGCGCGCAAGGCCAGCGAAGACACCCTGCTCAAAAGCGCCGTCACCGCCTTCAAGGCCCGCGCGCAGCTGGTCACCGACGCGCTGGGCGGCAGCAGCTACAAGCTGGTCAACCTGAATCTCAACACCTCGGGTTATCCACAGCCTTATATGCGCGCGCCGGTCATGATGATGAAGGCCGCCCGCGCCGATGCCGCGCCAACCCCGGATGTCGAAGCCGGCACCAGCCAGGTCAGCGTCACCGCCGATGGTGTGATCGAAGTCGCGATTCCATGATCCTTACCCGCGGCAGCCAAGGGCTGCCGCGGGTTCCTCCCCTGCCCGTTGCCTTTTCCAGCCGTTCTGTCACCTCTTCCTTTGCGACGCGCTATGGCGTCCTACGCAACGTCGCGCGCTGTCTGATTTCCACGCCCCGCGCAATCCATACACTCGACACCCGTACCACCACAAAACATTTCACGACTGGAGCGTCTGGTTGCCCGCAATGCCCGGAGCCAGGACGCCCGACCGGTCGCTTATTACTGATTCAAGGAAGAATCCATCATGGCTTTCCAACCCGCGACACCCCGTTTCCTCGACCTGCCAGAGGCCACCGTGCAGAGCACGTTCGCTCTGGATCTGCTGACCCAGGCGGCGGCGACACTTTCAGCCGATGGTTTCACCGAGCACATGGCGCGCATCTTTGGGCGAGACATTCCCGAAACCGTTTACTCCGCCCTGCAAGACCGGCTGATTGCCGGCGAGATCAAAAACCCGGCCATCCTCGTCGAAAACGGCGATTATCTGGCCGACTACAGCAACAGCGAGCGGGTGATCCGCATTCATTCCTCGGTGATCGACAACGCGCTGAGCAGCGATGATGTCGCCAGGTTTCTGGACATCCTGTTGCACGAGTTCGGCCATCACATCGATAACGTGCTGCGTCAGGACTTCGCCGATTATCTGGAAGAAGGTTCGCCCCCTCTGGCTCCTGATGCCAGCGGCGAGGAAGGCGCGCGCTTCGCGTTCTGGATGGCCTGGTTTGGCAGTTTCGACAGCGACCCGGTTCGCATCGCAACCTGCCGCCGTTCACATGAAGACGAGCCTCAGGCGATCACGGTCAACTGGCAGCATGTACGGCAGGTCATTTTCAAGCGTTATGGCAACAATCACGGCAATGCCGATCACGCCCACGGCGACAAGGACCGTGAGCGCTTCGAGGCCGGTGAAGGTCATGACGGCACGCTGACGCATCTGGAGATCGAAACGGTGCTTCTTGAACACGGCTTCAGCGAACGCGAACGACAGTCGATCTACTTCGGCAACTGGCTGCGCGACTACTCGCAACTGCTCGATCCGAAAATCGTCCGGGCAGCCGAAATGCCCAAGGACTTCCCTGACGTTCTGTCTCGCGATGCCTTGACGCGCATCGTCGACGTGCTGTCCATCAAACGCTTCGGCAATTTGCGTCAGGACGAAAGGGACGAGTACACCGTGACCGCCGACAAGCTGGGGGTCTACCGCCCCAGCGAGCACATCGACAACCCGAAAAACACCGATACGGATGCGCCAGACCCAACGACCCGCGACCCCGATTTCGAACCCATCGTTCGGGACGGCGACTCGCTGCTCGAGGTCGACTACGAGACCTCGATGAAGCGCTATATCGAACGCTCCGCGGACTTCATGGAGCGCGAACTGCGCATCGCCATGGACGATAAATTCGGCGCCCAGGGGCGACGTGCGTTCGGGTCGGCGCTGCACGTGCTGGAGGACTTCTTCGCCCACTCCAACTTTGTCGAACTGGCGCTGATCAAGGACGGTCATGAAAAGGTGCTGCCGTGGACCTCCCGCGCCAATTGCAAGGCCGGGTTGCCGCTGGTGACCGGGATGTTCGGCGCAACCGACGTGCTGGCGAGCCTGGCGGGCCCCTTGGGGCAGATCCTGTTCTCCACCGACGACCTCACTTACATGCCGATCAAGGCCGGTGATCGCAGCCCGCGCGAGCAGGTCTTGCTGATCCTGCTCGAAGAACATCACAACCCGCGCTATCTGGAAATCTTTCAAGACTTTCTCACCACCCGCGATGCCTGGGTCGAGCTGCCTTTCGCCGACTTCCTGCAGCGGTGTGCCGCCTACCTGCAAGGCGCCGCAGCCGTGCCGGGCAACGCAGTGGGGATTGTCATGAAGGACATGCTGACCCTGTTCGGCGAGAACATCGACGACTGGCAAACCCGTTACGGGCAAGACCCCCACGAAAACGGCTCGACCGATCCCACCCATTCGCAACTGGCCAAGGACCACGCCCAGCATCCCCTACATCAACTGGCGGGCTCTCTGGCCTCTGAGGCCGTCAGACACGTCGCTCAGGCCATGGTCGGCTATTGGTCCGGCAACCCCGATGCCGACCCTGTCGCCGCCGCTCGCTCTTACTTCAAACACCCGAAAGACAGCGACTGGCAGGACAAGCGGGTCAATGCCTGGGCTCAGGCCAACCCCGAGCAGGTTATGCGTAGCACCTCCAAGACCGAACTTATGGAAATTCATCGACATCTGGCCCAGACAGGAGCGAACGCGCTGGAACAGATGAGAAAGGACAGCACGGCATATCTGAGTTTCCTGCGCGGCGAATTCCAGGACAAGCGCTCGCCATTCTGGGTGTTCATACAGCTCACACCTGCCGGTGGTGCGTTGCTGGGGCTTTTTGAGTCCTTGGGCTTCTTCAAATAGGTCTAAGCGTCTTCTTGTTCGAACGCTCAACCCTGCGGCATTCTGCGCTGTCTATCATCCGTCGATGAATTCAGGCACCAATGCCGCTTTGTATGAGGTTCACATGGAGAAAAACTTCAAACCCCTGCTTTTGGCTGCTGCGATGGCGCTGTGCGTGCCATCGGTCCAGGCCGCCAGCACGCTGGTGTATTGCTCTGAAGCAAGCCCGGCCGGCTTCGACCCCAGCCAGTACACCAGCGGCACGGAGTTCGATGCGTCGGCCGAAACCGTGTTCAACCGCCTGACCCAGTTCAAGCGTGGCGGCACTGAGGTCGAGCCCGGCCTCGCGACGCAGTGGGACGTCTCGGCAGATGGCCTGACCTACAC
>CAURWS010000602.1:0-3358 GCA_963528485.1 uncultured Pseudomonas sp.
CGTCAGTATCTGACAGAAAAATATATTAACCATTTCTTTAGGAAACGTTACCAAGCGCAACAGGATAGAGACGTTTTGTCGCACCGAAAATACACACTCATCAATAAACGGCACCAAATCAGCGCACAAACCCGACCTCTCATCGCCAGCCTGGCCGAAACACCCTTCCCCACGGCGTTTAAAGCTGGCACCATCGCGACCTTTTTGCGCAAGGCAAGCTCTTTTGCCGTGCGTTGCCTGTACCGAACACATGAGGACCCGACATGGCCGAGGCCGCGCCCGCCCTGGAAATCCGCAACCTGCACAAACGCTATGGTCAGCTGGAAGTGCTCAAGGGCATCTCCCTGACCGCGCGCGATGGCGACGTGATTTCGATCCTGGGTTCCTCCGGTTCCGGCAAGTCCACGCTGCTGCGCTGCATCAACCTGTTGGAAAATCCGCACAACGGTGAAATCCTCGTCGCCGGCGAAGCGCTCAAACTCAAAGCCACGCGCCAGGGTGAACTGATTGCCGCTGATCATCGTCAGATCAATCGCCTGCGCAGCGAGATCGGTTTCGTCTTCCAGAACTTCAACCTGTGGCCGCACATGACCGTGCTCGACAACATCATCGAGGCCCCGCGCCGCGTGCTGGGTCAGAGCAAGGCCGAGGCCATTGAGGTCGCCGAAGCGCTGCTGGCCAAAGTGGGCATCGCCGACAAGCGTCATGCCTATCCGGCGCAGCTGTCGGGCGGTCAGCAACAGCGCGCGGCCATCGCCCGCACGCTGGCGATGCAGCCCAAAGTCATCCTGTTCGATGAGCCGACGTCCGCGCTGGACCCGGAGATGGTGCAGGAGGTGCTTAATGTGATTCGTGGGCTGGCCGAAGAAGGCCGGACCATGCTGATGGTGACGCACGAAATGAATTTCGCCCGGCAGGTATCCAGTGAAGTGGTGTTCCTGCACCAAGGGCTGATAGAAGAACAAGGATCGCCGCAGCAGGTCTTCGACAACCCACAATCGGCGCGCTGCAAACAATTCATGTCCAGCAATCGCTAACGGAGCAACATCGATGCAGACCCTGAAAAAACTCCTGGTGACCGCTCTTCTGGTCGTCGCTTCCAGCGCCGTTGCTGCCGACACCCTGAAAATGGGCATCGAAGGCGCCTACCCGCCGTTCAACAACAAGGACGCCAGCGGCCAGGTCGTGGGCTTCGACGTCGAAATCGGCAACGCCCTGTGCGCCAAGATGAAAGTCACCTGCGAAGTCGTCACTTCCGATTGGGACGGCATCATCCCGGCGCTGAACGCGCAGAAGTTCGACTTCATCGTCTCCTCGATGTCGATCACCGAAGAACGCAAGCAGGCCGTGGACTTCACCAACCCGTACTACTCCAACAAGCTGCAGTTCATCGCGCCGAAAGCGAGCAACCTGGGCGCCACCAACGACGCTATCAAGGAAGCCCTCAAAGGCAAGACCATCGGCGCCCAGCGCGCCACGCTGTCGGGCACCTGGCTGGAAGACAACTGGGGCGACGACGTCACCGTCAAGCTGTACGACTCGCAGGAAAACGCCTTCCTGGACCTCACCTCCGGTCGCGTCGACGCGCTGCTGGGCGACAAATACGCCAGCTACGAATGGCTGAAAAGCAAGGAAGGCGAGGCCTTCGAGTTCAAGGGCGAGCCCCTACCAGGTGACGACAAGATCGGCATCGCCGTGCGCAAGGACGACCCGCTGCGTGAGAAGCTGAACGAGGCGCTGAAGGAAATCATCGCCGACGGCACCTACAAGAAGATCAACGACAAGTACTTCCCGTTCAGCATCCTCTGACCTGCCTGACCCGCCCTGCCGCGACGCCTGCGGCAGGGCTCATCTGTGACCAAGCAAAGCCATGAACTTCGATCTCCAAGGATTCGGCCCCGCCCTCGCGGCTGGCGTGCTGATGACCATCCAACTCGCGCTGTCCGCCCTGTGCCTGGGCCTGGTTCTGGGCCTGCTCGGGGCGCTGGCGAAAACCTCGCCCCATCGCGCCCTGCAATGGGTCGGCGGCACCTACTCGACCCTGGTGCGCGGCATTCCTGAGCTGCTCTGGGTGCTGCTGATCTACTTCGGCACCGTCAGCTCGATGCGCGCCATCGGCCATGTGTTCGGCATTCCCAACCTGTCGCTCAGCGCGTTTGCCGCAGGCGTCATCGCCTTGGGCCTGTGCTTCGGCGCGTACGCCACTGAGGTGTTTCGCGGGGCCATGCTGTCGATCCCCAAGGGCCATCGCGAAGCCGGGCTGGCGCTGGGCATGTCGCGCTCGCGGATCTTCATCAAGCTGGTGATGCCACAAATGTGGCGCATCGCCCTGCCGGGGTTGGGCAACCTGTTCATGATCCTGATGAAGGACACCGCGCTGGTCTCGGTGATCGGCCTTGAAGAAGTCATGCGTCACGCGCAGATCGCCGTCACCACCACCAAACAGCCCTTCACCTTTTATATGGTCGCGGCATTTATGTATCTGGGCATGACCGCGCTGTCGATGATCGGCCTGGCGTGGCTTGAACGACGCGCCTCGGTCGGCTTCACAAGGAGCGCGTCATGAGTTGGGAATTCGTCCTCAAATGGCTGCCCAAACTGCTGCAGGGCGCGACACTGACGCTGGAACTGGTGGCCGTCGCAGTGGTGCTCGGCCTGATCCTGGCCATCCCCATGGGCATCGCCCGCGCCTCGCGCAGCCCCTACGTGCGTGCCCTGCCCTACGCCTACATCTTCTTCTTTCGCGGCACGCCGCTGCTGGTGCAGCTGTTCCTGGTCTATTACGGCCTGGCGCAGTTCGACGCCGTGACCCAGAGCGCGTTCTGGCCCTACCTGCGCGAGCCGTTCTTCTGCGCCGCGCTGACCATGACGCTGCACACCACCGCCTACATCGCCGAAATCCTGCGCGGCGCGATCCAGGCCGTGCCACCCGGCGAAATCGAAGCCGCCCGCGCGCTGGGCATGTCCAAGGGCAAGGCGCTGCTCTATATCATCCTGCCCCGCGCCGCACGCATCGGCCTGCCTGCGTACAGCAACGAAGTCATCCTGATGCTCAAGGCCAGCGCCCTGGCCAGCACCGTGACCCTGCTCGACATCACCGGCATGGCCCGCACCATCAACGCGCGCACCTACATGCCGGAGCAGACGTTCTTCATCGCCGGGCTGATCTATCTGGTGATGTCGTTCGTGCTGGTGCAAGGCTTCAAGCTGCTGGAGCGGTATTTGCGGGTGGATGCGAGCCAGGGGCGCTAGACACCGATCTTTCGCCGCCCCGCCACTCCCCTGTGGGAGCGAATTCATTCGCTACCACAGGACCAGTCTCTTAAACAAATATCCGAGCCCACGAGAAATTACAAAA
>CAURWS010000603.1:0-3355 GCA_963528485.1 uncultured Pseudomonas sp.
TTGTCAGACAGCGCCCCGATCACCGGTTGCAGGCACATGAACAGGAACAGCGTGGCGGCGGAAATGGTGGTGGAGTCGGAAATGCTCATGCCGACCGTGTTCACCAGGTATTTCTGCATGTAAGTGGTGTAGGTGTAGAAGGCCAGGGTGCCGCCCATGGTCAGGCCGACCACGGTCATCAGTTCCTTGGGATGACGCATCAGCGTGCGCATCAGGCTTTCTTTCGGGGCCTCTTTCTTCTTGGTGAAGGACTCGGTTTCTTCCATGCCGCGACGCAGGAACAGCGCCACCACCGCACACAGCGCGCCAATGGCGAACGGGATGCGCCAGCCCCACGCGTTCAACTGCTCGGTGGTCAGCGTCTGCTGCAGGACGATCAGCACGCCCAGCGCAATGAGCTGGCCGGAAATCAGGGTCACGTACTGGAAGCTGGAGAAGAAACCGCGACGCTCCTTGGTCGCCATCTCGCTGAGGTAGGTCGCCGAGGTGCCGTATTCGCCACCCACCGACAGGCCCTGCAGCAGGCGGGCCAGTACCAAGAGGATCGGCGCACCCACGCCAATGGTTTCGTAGCCTGGGGTCAGGGCGATGATCAGCGAGCCGAAGCACATCAGCAGCACCGAGGCCATCAACGCAGCCTTGCGGCCTTTGCGGTCAGCGTACAGACCCATCAGCCAGCCGCCGATAGGACGCATCAGAAAGCCCACGGCGAAGATCGCAGCGGTGTTGAGCAGTTGCGCGGTGGTGTCGCCTTTGGGGAAGAAGACTTTGGCGAAGTAAAGGGAGAAGGCGGCGTAGACGACCAGTCGTACCACTCGACCATGTTGCCGACCGAACCTGAGAAAATGGATTTCAGACGGCTTCTGGTGGTTTTTTCGGCGACAGGTGCGGCAGCCGATCCGTTGGACACAGAGTTGGGGATAGCCATGGGATTTCCTGCAAGTCATTGTTTTTAGAAGGAGCGCAGCGATGCGGTCTGGTGATTGTGATAGCAGGAGCTGTGCCAAGGCGTGAAAGGCCCGGTCTAGAAGGGTTGGCGGTAGGTTGATGAGCGGAAATCCGCTTATTGCCCATACGGTTATGCGCGGAAATTTGCCGATGCCACAGGGGGTTATGCGCCGTTATCTGTCAGGAACATCTCGCGCACCAACCCATGACGCTGCATCTTTTCATTCAGCGTGCGACGCGGCAGTTGCAACTCGTTCAGCACGGCCTTGATGTCGCCCTGGTGACGGCTCAACGCCGAACGCAGGCAGTGGGCTTCGAAGGCCTCCTGCTGGGCGACCAGGGATTGGCCGACCGGCATATCGACAGATGCCGGATTTTCCAGCCCCAGCACCTGACGTTCAGCAGCGTTGGCCAGCTCACGAACATTGCCGGGCCAGTCATGACTCAGCAGGTGGCTCAACTGTCCGCCACTGAGCGTCGGCGCGCTGCGGCCCAGTCGTTCTGCGGCCTGACGGGAAAAATGGCCGAACAGCAACGGGATGTCTTCGCGCCGCTCGCGCAAGGGTGGCAGTCGCAGTTCGGCGATGTTCAGTCGATAGGCGAGGTCTTCACGAAAACGCCCGGCGCGGGCCTCGTCGAGCAGATCAGGTTTGGTCGCTGCGACGATGCGCACGTCGACCTCGATGCTCTGGTTCGAGCCCAGCCGTTCGAGGCGCCGCTCCTGAATCACCCGCAGCAGCTTCACCTGCTGCGCCAGCGGCATGCTCTCGATCTCGTCGAGAAACAGCGTGCCGCCATCGGCGTACTCCAGCTTGCCGATGCGTTTGCCTTGGGCCCCTGTGAACGCGCCGGCCTCATGACCAAACAGCTCGGCTTCGAACAACTGCTCAGGAATCGCCGCGCAGTTGACCGCCACAAACGGCTTTTTCGCCCGAGGGCCGAAATCGTGCAGGCAGCGGGCGACCATCTCCTTGCCACTGCCGGTCTCGCCGCGAATCAACACGTTGACCGGCAACGACGCCAGATCCTGCACCTGACGTCGCAAGGTCTGCATCGTCGGCGAAAGCCCCAGCAACGTCGCATCAAGTCGCGAGCGGGTGTCGGCTTGCTCGTGCAGACGACGGTTCTCCAGCACCAAACTGCGTTTTTCCAGGGCGCGGCGCAGGCTGCCCAGCAGGGTTTGCGGGGTGAAGGGCTTTTCCAGAAAGTCGTAAGCCCCGTCGCGCATGGCCTCGACTGCCATCGGCACGTCGCCATGGCCGGTGAGCAGGATGACCGGCAGATCGGCGTCGCGGGTCTGCAGTTCTGCGAGCAATTCCAGACCGCTCATGCCCGGCATGCGCACGTCGCTGAGAATCACACCCGGGAAGTGAGCCGGCAGTTTCGCCAGGCAGTCCTCGGCGCGGCTGAACAGCTGCACCTCAAAGCCCGACAGCGACAGCCATTGCTCCACGGCCTCGCGAATAGGCGCTTCGTCATCCACCACGATCACCGAGTTCAGCATGCAGGTTCGGCCTCCGGAGCCGCGGGCAGAGAAAAGGAGAACTGCGCGCCATTGTTCAGGTTTTCAGCGCACAGGCGACCCCCTGATTCATGCACGATGGCGTAGGACACCGCGAGCCCCAGTCCCAGGCCATCGCCCACCGGTTTGGTGGTGAAGAACGGGTCGAATATATTGCCCAGATGCTCGTCGGCAATCCCGCCGCCACTGTCGGCGACAGACAGACGCCACTGGCCGTTTTCGCCTTCGATGCGGATTTCCAGACGCTTGAGCGGTTTATCGCTCATGGCATCCAGGGCGTTGCGCAACAGGTTAATCAGCACCTGCTCCAGACGAATCGCATCGCCGCGGACCCAAGCCGGGCGGGTCAGATCGAGCACGCAACTGACCCTTTCTTCGCGAATGCGCGCATCCAGCAACAGCAGCGCCTGATCGACGACGCAGGCCAGATCCAGCCGTTCGCGCAGGCCACTGGGGCTTTTGCGGGCGAAGGTCTTGAGGTGGCCGGTGAGGGCCGCCATGCGCGTCAGTTGTTGATCGAGCAGGGTCAGGGCCTTGTAGGCGTCGTCGGCGCGGCCGTGATCGAGCAGCAGGCGTACAGTCGCCAGTTGCATGCGTTGGGCGGTCAGCGGCTGATTGATTTCGTGAGCCAGCGCGGCGGACATCTGCCCCAGCGCTGCCAGCTTGGTTGATTGCACCAGGCCGTCTTGTGCGGTGCGCAGGTCGCGGGTGCGTTCTTCCACCAGTCGCTCGAGCTCTTCGCGACTGCGTTGGCGCAGACGGGCCAGGCGCCAGCGTTGATAAAGAAACAGCCCGAGGAAGATCAGCGTGAGCCAGATCCCGGCTGCCGCCAGCGCGGCGTTGCGGATGTCTTCCGTGGCGGGCTGAGGTTTGCGCAGCAGGTGC
>CAURWS010000604.1:0-3344 GCA_963528485.1 uncultured Pseudomonas sp.
GGGTCACGCAGGCTTCATAGATCGCATCCTCAGGCGACAGCCCGCGATGGCGCTGGCCTTCGAGGGCGAAGTCCACCAGCAGGATACCGTTCTTCTTGACGATGCCGATCAGCAGCACGATACCGATCAGGCCCATGATCGAAAAATCCTGGCCCATCAGCCACAGCAGCAACAGCGCGCCGATGCCCGCCGAGGGCAGGGTGGAGATGATCGTCAGCGGGTGCACGAAACTTTCGTACAGCACGCCGAGGATGATGTACACCGCCACCAGCGCCGCCAGAATCAGCCACGGCTGGTTGGCCAGCGAACTCTGGAAGGCCTGGGCGGCGCCCTGGAAATTACCGATGATCGAGGCCGGCATGCCGATCTCGTTCTTGGCCTGATCGAGCAGCTGCACCGCGTCGCCCAAGGCCACGCCGGCCGACAGGTTGAACGACAGGTTGGCCGCCGGGAACATGCCGTCGTGACTGATCGACAGCGGCCCCATCTTCGGCGCGCCGACCTTGGCCAGCGCCGACAGCGGCACCATCTCGTTGGTCAGCGGCGAGCGCAGGTAGAAGTAATTCAGGCTCTCGGCCTTGCCGCGTTGGGATGGGTCGAGTTCGAGGATGACTTTGTACTGGTTGATGTCGGTCTGGTATTCGTTGATCTGCCGCTGGCCGAAGGCGTCGTACAGCGCCTGATCGACGTCGGCGGTGGTCAGGCCGAAACGCGCGGCGGCGCTGCGGTCGATGTCCAGATGGGTGACGCTGCCGCCCAGTTGCAGGTCGTTGGACAGGTCGCGAAAAGCCGGGATCGACTTGAGCTTTTCCGTGAGTTTTTGCGTCCACTCGTTGAGCAGCGCGCCGTTATTGCTCTTGAGCACGTACTGATACTGCGCACGGCTCGGGCCGGAGCTGAGGTTGATGTCCTGGCCTGCGCGCAAGTACAGAACGATGCCGGGAATCTTCGCCAGTTTCGGGCGGATGCGGTCAATGAACTGGCTGGCGGAAACGTCGCGGTCAGCGCGGTCTTTCAGGGCAATCCACACCCGCCCGTTGGCGATGGTCTGGTTGCTGCCGCTGACGCCCACCGAGTGCGAGAACGCTTTGACCGCTGGGTCTTCGCCGATGATCTTCGCCAGTTGCTTGTGCTTCTCGACCATGTCCGGGTAGGAAATGTCCGCCGCCGCTTCACTGGTGCCGAGCACCATGCCGGTGTCCTGAACCGGAAAGAACCCCTTGGGAATGAGCACGTAACCGGCCACGGCCAGCACCAGCGTCAGGCCGAAAATCCCCAGCATCAGGCGCTGATGGGCGAGGGCGTAACGCACGCCACGGGCGTAATTGGCCAGCAGCCGCTCGCCGAAGCCGGGTTTGGCATCAGGGTCGTGTTTCGGCGCGCGCATGAACAGCGCTGCCAGCGTCGGGGCCAGAGTCAGGGAGACCATCACCGAAATCAGAATGGTCGACGTCGCGGTGAGGGCGAACTCCTTGAACAACCGCCCGACCACGCCGCCCATGAACAGCAGCGGAATGAACGCCGCAATCAGCGAGAAGCTGATCGACACCACGGTAAAACCGATTTCCCCCGCGCCCTTGATCGCCGCGTCGCGCATGCTCTCGCCGGCTTCCAGGTGTCGGTGAATGTTCTCCACGACGACGATGGCGTCGTCCACCACAAAGCCCACGGCCACCACGATCGCCACCAGCGTCAGGTTGTTGAGGCTGAAGCCGAGCACGTACATCAGGGCAAAGCTTGCCACCAGCGACACACCGAGCACTGCCGTCACGATCAGCGTGGCCGACAGCTGACGCAGGAACAGCGCCATGACCGCAATGACCAGCACGATGGCGATCAACAGGGTCATTTCCACCTCATGCAGCGAGGCGCGAATGGTCTTGGTGCGGTCACTGAGCACTGTGACGTCCACCGACGCGGGAAGCATTTCCTGCAAGCGCGGCAGCTCGCCCAGCACGCGGTCGACGGTCTCGACGATGTTGGCGCCGGGCTGGCGGAACACCACGATATTCACGCCTTGCTGATCACCGGACCAGGCGTTGACGTAGGCGTTTTCCGAACCGTCGATGACTTTGGCGACATCGCGCAGATGAACCGGGGCGCCGTCCTTGTAGGAAACGATCAACTGATCGTAGTCCTTGGCTTGGAACAGCTGGTCGTTGGAGGCCAGGGTGGAAACGCTGTCCTTGCCGTACAGCGCGCCCTTGGCGAGGTTGAGGCTGGTCTGTTGCAGCGTGCCGCGCAGGTCGGCGAGGGTCAGGCCGATGGAGGCGAGTTTCTCCGGCGCCGCCTGCACGCGAATGGCCGGACGCCGCTGACCCGTGATTGCGACCTGGCCTACGCCGTTGATCTGACTCAACTGACGGGCCAGCAGGGATTCAGTGACGTCGCTCAGTTCGGTACTGGGCATCAGGTTGGAACTGACGCTGAGGATCAGCACCGGGCTGTCCGCCGGGTTGACCTTGCGCCAGGTCGGCGCCGTCGGCAGGTCCGCAGGCAGTCGGCCCGAGGCGGTGTTGATCGCGGCCTGAACCTCTTGCGCGGCGGTGTCGATGCTCTTGTTGAGGACGAATTGCAGGGTCAGGTTGGTCGAGCCCAAAGCGCTGCTGGAGGTCATCTGGGTCATGCCGGGAATGGCGCTGAACTGCACTTCCAGCGGCGTTGCCACCGACGAAGCCATGGTTTCCGGGCTGGCGCCGGGCAGTGTGGCCGAAACCTGAATGGTCGGGAATTCAGCTTCCGGCAGCGGCGCCACGGGCAGGCGCGGGAAGGCGATGCACCCGAGCAGCACCAGGGCGAAGGTCAACAATACGGTGGCGATCGGGTGATTCACGCACCACGCGGAGATCGAACCGTGCCCCTTCATTTGACGGCTCCGCTGTTCGTGGCGTCGGCCAGGGTGTCGACCGGATCAGCCTTGACCACTTCGATGTGCGAGCCGTTCTTCAGGCGCGACTGGCCATCGCTGACCAGCACATCGTTGACCTTCACGCCGCTGATCAGAATCAGGTCGCTGGTCTGATACAGCACTTTGACCGGCACCACTTCAACCTTGTCGCCCTTGACCCGATAGACGTAATGCTGATCGATGCCGCGCAGCACCACCTGCGGCGGGACTTTCAGGGCATTGCGGTCGATGGCGGTCTGGATGCGCACGCTGACCAACTGGCCGGGCCAGAGTTTTTGAGCGGCGTTATCGAAGGTGGCCTTGGCGCGAATCGTACCCGTGGTGGCGGCGACCTGGTTGTCGATCAGGGTCAGCTTGCCTTCGCCCAGCAGAGTGCCAGTGACGCCGTCGCCCATGTAAGCATTGACCTTGGCAGGCTCCGGGGACGCCAGCAGGT
>CAURWS010000605.1:0-3339 GCA_963528485.1 uncultured Pseudomonas sp.
CCGGTTTCCGCGCCAGCAAGCGCACCTGCACCGACCAGACCCAGCTCGCCGAGCACTACACCGCCGTGGTCGAGCGCGCCTGCCGCCACATCGCCGAGGCCGAGCAGCCGTTGGCGCTCAACGAGCTGGCTGCGCGCGCAGGCATGAGCCCCTGGCATTTTCATCGGGTGTTCAAGACCGTGACCGGCCTGACCCCGAAAGCCTGGGCTGACGAGCAGCGGGCGAGCCGCATTCGCACCCGCCTGGGAGACGCCTGCACCATCACCGAAGCCATGTACGACGCCGGCTTCAACTCCAACAGCCGCTTCTATGAGTCCAGCGCCAAGCTACTGGGCATGACCCCCTCCGACTACCGCAAGGGCGGCGCCAACCGCGACATCCGCTTTGCCGTGGGCGAATGCTTCCTGGGCTCGATTCTGGTGGCGCAGAGTCAGCGCGGCATCTGCGCAATTCTGCTGGGGGACGATCCCAATCAACTGGTGAAGGACCTGCAGGACCAGTTTCACACCGCCACACTGATCGGCGGTGATGCGCAGTTCGAGCAGTTGATCGCTCAGGTGGTGGGGTTCATCGAAGCGCCGGGCCTGGGCCTCGATCTGCCGCTGGACTTGCAAGGCACCGCCTTTCAGCAGCGCGTCTGGCAGGCGCTGCGCAGTATCCCGCCGGGCACCACGGTCAGCTACGCCGAGATCGCCCAGCGCATCGGCGCGCCGACATCGTTTCGCGCCGTTGCACAGGCCTGCGGCGCCAACTCGCTGGCCGTGGCCATTCCGTGCCATCGGGTGGTGCGCAGCGACGGCGGGCTTTCGGGCTATCGCTGGGGCGTCGAACGCAAGCGTGAGTTGCTCGAACACGAAGCACTGGCTCAACGCTCCTGACCCGGCCGTTACGGCAAACCGGTGTAACAGCTTGGCCCTTGAGAAACCCTGACAGAGGCGTAGTTTTCGTCCCGGACACCTGACCTAGGAGCATGGACGTGCCTGCCATTTTTCAACCGTCGAGCACCACCGACCCCGCCTTCTGGCTGATCGCCGATCAGCTCAACAGCCGCAGCGAAAGCGAACGCCTGGCCTATATCCGCTCAGGCTTCCCCCCAGGGTGGGTCAAGGCCGTGCGCACCGCGTTCCACCTCAACAACAGCCAGCTGGAAACCCTGCTCAACACGTCAATTTCAACCCTGGAGCGCCGCTTGAAACAGCGCCGTCCGCTGGATGTGGTCGGCTCGGAGAGGCTGGACCGAGTCGCCTCGCTGGCCGTCAAGGCCGCTGAAGTGTTCGACGATCAAGACACCGCTCGCCATTGGATGATGACCGCCAACCGCGCGTTGGACGATCAGACGCCGCTGACCCTCTGCGAAACCGAAATCGGCGCCAGCCAGGTGCGGCGGGTGCTGGCGGCGCTGCAACACGGCGGGGTCATCTGATGCTGGCTTTCAGAATCGCCAGCCCTGACGAGGTTTCGGACCTCACCGGATGCAGTGCAGCGCTCCACGGCGGCCGCTGGAACCTTCCAGACCAGCCTGCGCTGTATCTGGGACTGAACCCGGCAGGCTGTGCGCTGGAGGCCATGGTCATCGCCGGACACCTGCCCCGCCTGCCGCTGAAACTCTTGCAGCTTCGGCTGCCCGCTGACCCGGCCCTCTATCTGCAACCGCGGTTGACGGAGTTGCCCGAAGGCTGGAACGCGCTGCCAGCCGACCGCCCCAGCATGGCGTTCGGCAGCGACTGGCTGAGGCGAGGCGAACAACTGGGGCTGATCCTGCCGTCGCTGGCCATCGACCAGACACGCTGCCTGATGATCAACCCGCAACACCCGGCCAGCCTTCAGATCGAAGTGCTGCACATCACGGATTTCGCCTTCGGCCGTCCTGCCAGCCACGTGCCGCCTTAGCGTTGGGTATCGACCACCACGCGCCCGCGAATCTGCCCGTCCATCAAGCGGTGGGCTGTTTCGATGACCTCGCTCAGGCCGATTTCATGGGTGATCAACTCAAGCGCTGTCGGGTCGAGGTCGGTTGCCAGTCGCGCCCAGGCGTCGATGCGGTCTTGCCGCGGGCGCATCACGCTGTCGATGCCGGCCAGGGTCACGCCGCGCAGAATGAACGGCGCCACCGAGGCGGGGAAATCCATGCCTTGCGCCAGACCGCAAGCGGCGACGGTGCCCCAATAGCGTGTGCTCGCACAGATGTTTGCCAAGGTGTGGCTGCCCACCGAATCGATGGCCCCGGCCCAGCGCTCCTTGGCCAGCGGGCGGCCAGGCTCGGACAGCGTCGCACGATCGATGATGTCCGCCGCGCCGAGTTGCTTGAGATAATCGCTTTGCGACACTCGCCCGGTGGATGCCACCACGCGATAACCCAGCCTGGCCAGGATCGCGATGGCAAAACTGCCGACGCCGCCGTTGGCCCCGGTGACCAACACCTCGCCTTTATCCGGGGTCACGCCGTTCTTTTCCAGCGCCATGACGGCGAGCATGGCCGTGTAGCCTGCCGTACCGATGGCCATGGCCTGCGCTGGCGTGAACGCCTCTGGCAGGGAGATCAGCCATTTGCCTTGCAACCGCGCCATCTGCGCCAGCCCGCCCCAATGGCCTTCACCGACACCCCAACCGTTGAGCAGTACTTGGTCACCGGGTTTGAAATCCAGGTCGCTGCTGTCCTGCACCGTGCCTGCCAGGTCAACGCCGGGCACCATCGGAAAGCTGCGCACGATCGGGCCTTTGTTGGTGATAGCCAATGCATCCTTGTAATTCAGCGTGCTGTGCGTGACCCGCACCGTGACGTCACCGGCGGGCAGTTGCGCCTCGTCGATCGCGGTGAGTTTGACGTGATAGCCGGTGTCGTCCTTGTCGATCAAGATGCCGTTGAACATGCCTTGCCTCCGATATAGACCGCTCGTCTATAAATAGAGCCGCGACATCACCGTGGCAAGCCACGGAGAAATCCGGCGATGAATGTATTGAGGGGCGCGTCGCTTTTTACGAGCCGGGCGCGCAGCACTGCGCCTTCCCAGCCGATCCAGAAATACGCCGCCAGCTCGGCGCTGTCGGCATGCACCGGCAGCTCGCCTGCGCGCTTGGCGGCGTCAAAGCAAGCCCGCAGTCGCTTTTGCCAGTCGAGAAAAATGGCTTCAAGCGCGTCGCGAAAGCCTTCCGGCAGCACGCTGACTTCCTGCCCCATATTGCCGACCATGCACCCACGGCGGTAACCATAACGGGCCATGCTGGCCTTGGAGTGCTGAACGAAACCGGCCAGGCGCTCCAGTGGCGTCAGCGACTCATCGAGCAGCCAACGGTCAAGCCGGCGGGCGAAATAACCGGCGTAACTGGCCAGTACATCGA
>CAURWS010000606.1:0-3332 GCA_963528485.1 uncultured Pseudomonas sp.
CTTGGTGTCTTTTCAAGTAACCCGCCGAAGGCGGAACAGTTCTGCCGTTAGGCAGAGCTCTCACCGGCACTACAACGACAACAGGACGCCTCCTTGCGCAAGCACGAACTTACACGTTGAACACCGTCACCAGCTTGGTATTCAGATAAGCCTCGATCGCCTCGGTCCCGCCCTCAGACCCATACCCCGAATCCTTGATCCCGCCAAACGGCACTTCCACCAGACCAATCCCCTGATGGTTGATCGACAGCATCCCTGCCTCGATCCGAGTGCTCAGGATATGCGCCGTCTTCATCGACGTGGTGAACGCATACGACGCCAGACCGAACGGCACACGGTTGGACTCCTTCACAGCCTCTTCCACCGTATCGAACGGCACGATCAGCGCCAGCGGACCAAAGGGCTCCTCGCTCATCGCAAGCATGTCCGTGGTCAGACCGCTCAACACCGTCGGCTGGAAGAAATAGCCAGGGCCATCAACCGCCTTGCCGCCGGTTTCCAGCTTGGCGCCCTTGTCGCAGGCATCCTTGATCAGCGCCGTCAGCGCCGGCGCGCGGCGTTCGTTGGCGAGCGGGCCCATGGTCACGCCCTGCTCCAGACCGTTGCCGACTTTCACCTCATGGGTGTAACCGACAAACTTCTCGACGAAGGCGTCATACACGCCACGTTGCACCAGAATGCGCGTCGGAGAAACACAAACCTGCCCGGCGTTGCGGAACTTGGCACCTGCCAGAGTACGTGCCGCCAGATCGACGTCAGCGTCGTCGAACACCAGCGCCGGAGCGTGACCGCCCAGCTCCATGGTCGCGCGCTTCATGTGCTGACCGGCCAGTGCGGCCAGTTGCTTGCCCACCGGGGTGGAGCCGGTGAAGGTAACTTTCTTGATGGTCGGGTGCGCGATCAGGTAGCTGGAAATCTGAGCCGGGTCGCCGAACACCAGACCGATCACGCCCGCGGGAACGCCAGCATCGATGAACGCGCGGATCAGCTCGGCAGGCGATGCCGGGGTTTCTTCCGGGGCCTTGACGATGATCGAGCAACCGGCAGCCAGCGCCGACGACAGCTTGCGCACGACCTGGTTGATCGGGAAGTTCCACGGGGTGAACGCGGCAACCGGGCCGACCGGCTCCTTGATGACTTTCTGTTCCACCGACACATTGCGCGATGGCACCAGACGGCCGTAGGCGCGGCGGCCTTCTTCGGCCAGCCAGTCGATGATGTCGGCAGCGGCGAGGGTTTCCATGCGCGCTTCGGTCAAGGGCTTGCCCTGTTCCTGGGTCATGATGCTGGCGATGTGGTCAGCGCGATCACGCAGCAGGTTGGCGGCTTTCTGCATGATCTTGTAGCGATCATAGGCCGGGGTGCTGCGCCAGGTTTCGAAACCACGCTCGGCGGCGGCCAGGGCCTTGTCCAGATCGGCAATGTCGGCGTGGGCCACGGTGCCCAGGGTGTCACCGGTTGCCGGGTTGATCACGGCGAGGGTGCGGCCGTCTTCACTGGCGCGCCATTGGCCATCGATATACAGCTGAACATCTGGGTACATAAGAAACTCCGAGTGCGCCTGTGCAAAGGCGGGAGGATGGGAACGCGAGGGCAGCCAATTTACAGGCATATACCTGCGATTATCAAGGCAAGGTCGTACGATGTCTTATAAATATAATCCAATGCCGCATGCTGCTCAGATCTGCCTCAGCTGCTCAGCGTAAGCGCGCAATGTTTCACGCTGGATCCTGAAACTGGCGTACTTGCCTTCGCGCAGTGTGGTGATCAGCCCGGCCCGCTCCAGCTCCTTGGTGTGATGGGACACCGTCGCGGCGCTGACGGGATGGACCTTGAGCAATTCAGCGCACGGCACGGCCTCCGGGCTGGCGCCGATCTGCAGCAGAATCTGATAACGCCGTTGATCGGCCAGGGCCCGGGAAATGAGCGCCACCTGCTGATCAGTCATCGGGATGGGTTGTGCCGTGCTCATGAAGGTCGATTCGCCTCAGTAGAAACCTCCTTGTCGAAATCAGGCCCGCCGCGAACGGGTGTTGCGAAGAACAGCGCCAGTTTCGACGCCCTTGTGCGCCTGAAGGTTCAGCCGCAACAGAATAAGCGGCCAGCGCAGACCCGCGAAGCATTTTCTGGCATTCTGCGCGCCCTTTTATTTGCGGCCCTGCATCCCACCCATGGCAGTTTTTTGTACACAATTTCCCAATAAATTGTTTTTCAATGTGTCGACATGTTGTACAGTCGCAAAACCTGACCAGACAGACAGCTTTTGTATACAGGTCAGTACAGCGTCAACTGCAAAGCCCACGACCGAATAAAAACAATTGGCAGTATAACCATGACCAAACATCAAAGCAGATCCCCGCTGCGCCATGATGCGGGCAAGACCGACCTGATCTACGGCCTCAACGACCGACCGCATTTCACCGCCGCCATCTTCGCGGCCCTGCAACACGTACTCGCCAGCTTCGTCGGCATCATTACCCCGACCCTGATCGTCGGCAGCGTGCTGGGGCTGGACAGCGAGGTGCCTTACCTGATCAGCATGGCGCTGTTCGTCTCGGGCCTTGGCACCTTTGTTCAGGCCAAGCGCTTCGGCCCCATCGGCTCGGGGCTGTTGTGTCTGCAAGGCACCAGCTTTTCGTTTCTCAGCGTCATTCTCAGCGCCGGTTTTCTGGTGAAGAGCCGCGGCGGCGGCACCGAGGAAATCCTCTCCACCATCTTTGGCGTGTGCTTCTGCGCAGCCTTCGTCGAAGTGGTGCTGAGCCAGTTCATCGGCAAGCTGCGCAAGCTGATCACCCCCGTGGTCACCGGCACCATCATCACCTTGATGGGTTTGTCGCTGCTCAAGGTGGCGATGACCGACATGGCCGGCGGCTTCGGCGCGCCAGATCTGGGCTCGGCCACCAACCTGGGCCTGGCCGCACTGGTGCTGGGCACGATTGTGGTCCTCAATCGTTTCAATATTCCCTTGCTGCGCCTGAGCGCGATCATCATCGGCCTGACCCTGGGCTTTGCCGTGGCGTGGTACATGGGCCGTGTGGACTTCGCTCAGATGCCCCACGTGCCGGTGATGAGCATTCCGGTCCCCTTCAAATACGGTTTCTCTTTTGATCTGCTGGCGTTCATCCCGATTGCAGTGATCTTTCTGGTCTCGCCGCTGGAGGCCGCAGGCGATCTGACCGCCAATTCGATGATCTCGCAACAGCCGGTCAGCGGGCCGGTGTACATCCGCCGGATCAAGTCGGGCCTTCTGGCCGACGGCCTCAACTCGGCCATGGCGGCGACGTTCAACAGCCTGCCGATGGTGACCTTCGCGCAGAACAACGGCGTGATTC
>CAURWS010000607.1:0-3325 GCA_963528485.1 uncultured Pseudomonas sp.
GTGGTGGGATATTTCGCACCATTGCCGCCGAAAAGACCTACACCCGGCCAGCCCTCTTCCGACGCTGCGCCTGCGGATTCGGCCTCGTCATGAATAACAGGAGCCCTTGTTGAACCGTCAGTCTTTGGCCAAGGCCACCGTATTCGGCGCTCTGCTGTGCGCAGCGCTGTTCAGTCAGGCAGAGGATCTGCCCGATGACTTCGCCAGCCACACACCGCTGACGCTGAGCGGCGAAGGCCCTTGGTATCGCCTCGAACTGCCGCTGGCCGCGCAACTGAATGCGCGCCAGGGCAACCTCAACGACATTCGCGTGTTCAACGCCGATGGCCAGGCCCAGCCTTACGCACTGACCGTCGGCCAGCCGCAACGTGCAGAAGACGAAACGCCGGTCGACGTGAAATGGTTCCCGCTCTACAACAGCGACGACGCCAAGGACGCCGAGCCGAAAATCCGCGTCGAACGCACCACCACCGGCACCCTGGTGGAGGTTCAGCCTCAAGGCGAGATCGAGGCTGGCGAAGAAATCCTGCGTGGCTGGCTGCTCGACACCAGCGCCATCAACGCGCCGCTCGATCAGCTGATTCTCGATTGGAGCACCGAGCGCGAGGGCTTTCAGCGCTTCAGCATTGAAGCCAGCGACGACTTGCAGCACTGGACACGCTGGGGCGAGGGTCAGGTCGCGCGGCTGTCGTTTGCCGATGAATTGGTCGAACAACGTGTCGTCACCCTCCCCGGGCGAAGCGCGCGCTACTTGCGCCTGCTGTGGACTAATCCGCAGTCGGCGCCGACCCTGATCTCCGCGCAACTGGTCAGCACGCGGCCCGGCGTGCTGCCATTGAGCTGGTCGCCGAGCATCGCCGGCAGTGTCGAAAAACCCGGCGTGTATGTCTGGCAGTTGCCGGTGGCGTTGCCGCTGGAGCGCATGAAGGTCGAGATCACCCAGCCCAACAGCCTCGCGCCCGCCACCTTATATGACCGTCACGACAGCAATGCACCGTGGCAGGTCATCGACAGCGGCCTGCTCTATCGTCTGACCCAGAACGGCCAGGACGTGGTGCAGGATGAAATGGAACTGCCAGGCACTGTCGTGCAGCAACTGAAACTTGAGGTCGATGATCGTGGCGGCGGCCTGGGCAAGGATGCACCCAAACTCAGCTTCGCCGTGCGTGCCACGCAGGTCGTGTTTCTCGCCCGCGGCGCGGCGCCCTACAACCTGGCCATCGGCAACGCGACCATCAAGGGCGCCAACCTGCCATTGAATACCCTGGTGCCCGGCGTGACGCCCGAAAAACTCGCGTCACTGGGCAGTGCAAAACTCAGCGTCACACCGGTGGCGATTCCCGCGCCAGCCGCACCGGTCGAGGCAGGCCCTGACTGGAAACGCATCGGTTTGTGGGGCGTGCTGGTATTGGGGGTGATTTTTCTCGGCTGGATGGCGATTGGCACGCTACGCGCATCGAAGGCCAGGCGTTGAGGCTGAACCGATCCTGCACCTGAAAAAAGCAGGATCGTGCGCTTCAACTTGTCACCTTGAGATGGCTTGATTCGTGTAGCCCTTGAACTCAATCACTACGAAACCAGTCTGACAGGCAGTATTCAGTCGCCACACACGCTAAACTGTGCGCGTTTTTATTCCCCCTTCTTCGGAGCTCTCCATGTCCCGCGTTACCCTGAGTCGCTATCTGATTGAGCAGACCCGCAGCAACAACACCCCTGCCGATCTGCGCTTCCTTATCGAAGTGGTGGCGCGTGCGTGCAAGGAAATCAGCCATGCCGTATCCAAGGGCGCCCTGGGTGGCGTGCTCGGCAGCATGGGCACTGAGAACGTCCAAGGTGAAGTGCAGAAGAAGCTGGACGTGATGTCCAACGAAATCCTGCTCGAAGCCAACGAATGGGGCGGTCACCTGGCCGGCATGGCGTCCGAAGAAATGGACAACGCCTACCAGATCCCGGGCAAATACCCGAAAGGCGCGTACCTGCTGGTATTCGACCCACTGGATGGCTCGTCGAACATCGACATCAACGCCCCGGTCGGCACCATCTTCTCGGTACTGCGTTGCCCTAACGAATACCTGAGCCAGAACGAAGCCCTGAACGAAAAGGCCTTCCTGCAGCCAGGCACCCAGCAGGTTGCCGCCGGTTATGCCATCTACGGCCAGCAGACCATGCTGGTGCTGACCCTGGGGGACGGCGTGAAAGGCTTTACCCTGGACCGCGAGATGGGCAGCTTCGTGCTCAGCCACGAAGACATCAAGATCCCGGAATCCACCCAGGAATTCGCGATCAACATGTCCAACCAGCGCCACTGGGAAGCCCCGGTCAAACGCTACGTCGAAGAACTGCTGGCCGGTGAAGAAGGCCCGCTGAAGAAGAACTACAACATGCGCTGGGTGGCCGCGATGGTCGCCGACGTGCACCGCATCCTGACCCGCGGCGGCCTGTTCATGTACCCACGTGACGCCCGCGAGCCTTCCAAGCCGGGCAAGCTGCGCCTGATGTACGAAGCCAACCCGATGTCGTTCCTGGTCGAACAAGCAGGCGGCGCGTCCACCGACGGCCACCAGCGCATCCTCGACATTCAGCCTGAAGGCCTGCACCAGCGTGTGGCGGTGTTCCTGGGCTCGAAGGAAGAAGTGGAACGCGCGACTTCGTACCACAAGGAATAACCGAACATGAGCGCGCCCTGGCAGCCGCTTCTCGACTGGTGGTTCGGTTCAGCCGAATCGCAAGGCGAGGCTGCCAAGGCAAAAAACGCGCTCTGGTTCGGCAAGAAGAAATCCCAGGACACCGACGCGCAAAATCGCTTCGGTGGTCTGGTACAGCAGGCGCTCGACGGCAAGCTGTCCGAATGGACCGCAACGCCGCAGGGCTGGCTGGCGCTGGTGCTGTTGCTCGATCAACTGCCGCGCATGATTTTCCGCGATACCCCGCAATCCTATTCCGGCGACACACGCGCTCAGGAGCTGGTCAAACACGGCCTGAAACTGCAACGCGATCTGGCGCTGACGCCGCTGCAACGCACCTTCATTTACCTGGTGCTCGAACACACCGAAAACCTCGACGCGCAAGACGAAGCCATCCGCCGCTTCGCCGCTCTGCTCCCCCTGCTGCCCGCCACTGATCGCGACTACTTCACCCGGACGCTGGAGTACGCGAAGAAGCATCGCGTGGTGATTGAGCGATTTGGGCGGTTTCCTCATCGTAATGAGGTGCTTGGGAGGGCGTCGACGGAAGAAGAAGTGGAGTTTCTGAAGGGGCCCGGGTCGCGGTTTTGAGCGTCGCACAATTTGCCTCTGCCGAAGGGGTGATCGGGGCGCTTCAATAC
>CAURWS010000608.1:0-3299 GCA_963528485.1 uncultured Pseudomonas sp.
TGGCCACTTTGCGGGCGAAGCCCATTTCGTGGGTCACCAGAATCATCGTGCGGCCTTCTTCGGCCAGGCCCTGAATCACCTTCAGCACTTCGCCCACCAGCTCCGGGTCCAGCGCCGAGGTCGGTTCGTCGAAGAGCATGATTTCCGGTTCCATCGCCAGCGCGCGGGCAATCGCTACGCGCTGTTGCTGGCCGCCGGAGAGAAACGCCGGGTACTGGTCGGCCACGCGAGCAGGCAAACCGACTTTCTCCAGGTATTTGCGCGCACGGTCTTCGGCTTCAACCCTGGACACACCCAGCACGCGGCGCGGCGCCATGGTGATGTTTTCCAGCACCGTCATGTGGCTCCACAGGTTGAAGTGCTGAAACACCATGGCCAGACGCGTGCGGATCCGCTGCAGCTCGGCGGGGTCGGCCACGCGCATGCCGGTGGCGTCGCTGACCATCTTGATCGGCTGGCCGTCGAGGGTCATGGCGCCGTCGTTGGGTTGTTCGAGGAAGTTGATGCAGCGCAAAAAGGTGCTCTTGCCCGAGCCACTGGCGCCGATCAGGCAGATCACGTCACCGACGTTGGCCTTGAGCGACACGCCTTTGAGCACTTCGTGGTCACCGTAGCTTTTGTGCAGGCCATCGATGGTCAGTTTGTACATGACTGGCAATCCTTAAGGAGAAAGTAGATAGCCGCTGCGGAAAGGCTCGGTACCGGCGACATGGGCGATGACCATGCCGGCGGTTGCCATGCGTCGCAAGGAGCGGGCGTACATAAGGCCGGCGTTGGCCGCGTGAACGGGGGTCACCACGTCGCTGATGGGGTCGATGACCTCAGCGATCAGTTGCCCCGCTTCGACGTATTCGCCCGGCAGTGTGCAGAACACCAGCAGGCCGCCGACAGGCGTGGCAACCGGTTCGACCGCCGCCAGGGGCGTCGCCGGATAAATCAGTTCAGGGGCCGGCGCAGGTTCACCGGCGATGGCGCCGTATTGCATCAGGTAGCTGATCAGCGCCTGGCAGTCGCGGCTGCCCAGGGCGTGATTCACATCGCCCTGACCGCGCAGTTCCAGGGTCACGGAAAAGCTGCCCAGCGGAATCGGGAAGCGTCTTTCGAAGCGCTGCTGCAGTTGCCACCAGACCAGCGTGAAGCACTCGTCGAACGACTGACCGCCCGAATCGGTGGCCAGCAAACTCGCTTGAGCGCCCAGATAGCGCGACAGCGGCTCGACCTGCGACCAGGCTTCGGGCGTGGTGTACAGGTGTTCCACCGATTCGAAATCGCAATGCAGGTCCAGCACCATGTCGGCGTCGCAGGCCAGGCATTGCAGCGCCAGACGCTGGGATTCCAGCTGCGTGGCACCGGTGCGCGCAAGCAGGGCGGCGCGCAGGTGTTTGCGGATCAGGCCGACGTTGTGATTGGCATCAGCCGTCAGCAATGGCTCGATTTCATCGCCCACCTGTTGCGCCGCATCGACGAACCAGCGGTTGAAGTTCTGCCCGCTCTCGAGCTCGTAGCGGCCCAGCGGGATGTCCATCAGCACCTGTTCCAGGCCGATCGGGTTGGCCACCGGAACGACGACGATTTCGCCGAGCAACTGGCCGGCGTTTTCAAGCTCGGCCAGACGCTGCTTCAGGTACCAGGACACCAGCATGCCGGGCAGTTCGTCGGCGTGCAGGGATGACTGGATGTAGATCTTGCAGGCGCCGTTTTCCGGGCCGTAGTGAAAGCTGTGGATCTGCCGCGCGGTGCCAGGCACCGGCGACAGCAAGTCATGAGTCAGGTGTCGCATGTACGAGTCCTAGTGAGACGGGCCGAGGAAGGCCAGCCAGCGGCGTTCGGCGAGTCGGAACAGGCCCACCAGAATGAAGGTGACTGTCAGGTAGATCAGCGCGGCGATGCCGAACGACTGGAACGTCAGGAAGGTCGCGGAGTTGGCATCGCGCGCCACCTTGAGGATGTCCGGCACGGTGGCGGTGAAGGCCACGGTGGTCGAGTGCAGCATCAGGATCACTTCGTTGCTGTAGTACGGCAGCGAGCGGCGCAGGGCCGAAGGCATGATCACGTAGGTGTACAGGCGCCAGCCGGTCAGGCCGTAGGCCTTGGCCGCTTCGACTTCGCCGTGGTTCATGCTGCGAATCGCACCGGCGAAGATCTCGGTGGTGTACGCGCAGGTGTTGAGGGCGAAGGCCAGGATCGTGCAGTTCATCGCATCGCGGAAGAACACGTTGAGCATCGGTTGCTCGCGCACCGCGGCAATGCTGTAGATGCCGGTGTAGCAGATCAACAGCTGGATGTAGAGCGGCGTACCACGGAACAGGTAGGTGTAGAACTGCACCGGCCAGCGCACCAGCGGGTTGCGGGAAACCCGGGCGATGGACAGCGGAATCGACACGATGAAACCGATGGCGATGGACGCGCTGAGCAACCACAGGGTCATGGCCAGGCCGGTGATGTTCTGGCCGTCCGTATACAGGAACGCGCGCCAGTATTCTTGCAGCAGTTCGATCATCGTTGAGCCTCCCGGCTGCCTGCGGCGTAACGCCGTTCAGCCCAGCGCAGGGCGAAGTTGGAGACGCTGGTGATGACCAGATAGATCAGCGCCGCGAGTACCAGAAAATAGAACAGTTGATAGGTGCTTTTGCCGGCGTCCTGAGAGGCCTTGACCAGATCGGCCAGGCCGATGATCGACACCAGCGCGGTGGCCTTGAGCACCACTTGCCAGTTGTTGCCGATACCCGGCAGGGCAAAGCGCATCATCTGCGGGAACACCACGAAGCGGAAACGCTGGGCACGGCTCAGGCCGTACGCGGTGGCGGCTTCGACCTGTCCACGAGGCACCGCGAGGATCGCGCCACGGAAGGTTTCGGTGAAATAGGCGCCATAAATGAAACCCAGGGTGATGACACCGGCGGCGAAGGGATCAATCTCGATGTAGTCCCATTCCATCGCTTCGGTAAAGGTCGTCAGCCAGGTTTGCAGGCTGTAGAAAATCAGCAGCATCAGCACCAGGTCGGGTACGCCACGGATCAACGTGGTGTAGACCTGTGCCGGTACGCGCAGCAAGGCGGTTTTGGAGAGTTTGGCACTGGCGCCCAGCAGGCCGAGCACAATGGCCAGCAGCAGCGACATTACCGACAGTTTGACGGTCATCCAGGTGCCCTGCATCAGCAGCGGGCCAAAGCCCTTGAGGCTGAAGGCGGACAGTCCCAGGTTTTGCAGGAGAGTTTCGAACATGTGGAACCTATACAGTCAATAAAAACGCCCATCGACGTCAGCGGGGGATTCGGACGACCGCTGAAGAGGACAGG